>CAJXTP010000022.1 GCA_913061335.1 uncultured Loktanella sp. | reverse complement strand
GTGGGGGGCGATTGGGGGTTGATGGGAGAAATAAGCGTCGGGCGTTCGTTGAGGACCAATTGCAGTCGTTCAATGCTGGCCGCCGCCATTTGCCATTGCCCCGACATCAGGCCCAACCTGCGCAGCGGCTCAAACGCCAATGACATGGCCGTGAAGAACGACATGAACTGACCGACAGTTTTTTCGCCTGCGATAATTTCAGCGCCGCCAAAGATCAGCACGCCAAAGAAGCCAACGCCAGTCATGATGTCGATCAATGCAGGGACGGCAGCCTGACCCGTGGCCGCACGGACTTCTGCATTTACCCGTGCATCGGATAGGGCGTCATAGCGGCTGGATTGATACGCCTCGAGGGCATTCAGCTTGATAGCGTTGATTCCGTGGAATACTTCGTCGAGCCGGGTCGCCATGCGTCCGGCCAAATCGCGCGCATTCCCAGCCCGTTTGCGTACATAAGTTTGTGCCAACAGCGACGGCAGGACCAGAAAAGGGATGCCAATCAGCGCGAGTGCCGTCCATTTCCAGTCAATTGACAGCGCAACCGAGAACAAAACAGTGACCGCAATCAGATCACGCCCGATGCCGACCATGATCGCCGCCCAAATTTGGTTCACAACTGTGACATCGCCTTGCACACGTTCAATCAGCTGGCCGGGCGGATTGATCTGGTGATAGCCGCCGTCCAACGTCATCAGGTGCCACAAAAGATGGCTGCGCATGCCTGCTGCTGCGCGCTGGCTTGCCTTTGTCATCAGGATTTTCTGGCCTGCTGCGCTGACGGCCCGCACGCAAAATATCCCCATGATCCCAAGGCCTACCCACCAAAGTGTGTCGGTTTCGCCTTGCACAAATACGTTGTCGAACATCGGCCGGATCATCCAAGACAGGAAACCGAGCATTGACCCTTCGATTGCCATTAACAGCAAAGCTGCTGTCAAAATTGCACGGTGTGGACGTAAATAATCGCGCCAAAGCCAGGCGAAAAGTTGGCGTGCGTTCTGCGGTTTGGGCTGTGCTGTGCTGTTGGTCATCATGATCCCTTTGGTCTATCGGCAAATAGGTATGGGGCGCAAGCCGAGCTACGGTTGACGCGGCCCCGCGCCCCGCTAGTGTCCGGTACAACAACCCCAATTTGAAAGCCTTACCCCATGTCACTTGCTAACGGCCGCTCATATCTTGCTATTCCAGGGCCTTCGGTGATCCCCGAAGTGGTGTTGCGTGCGATGCACCGCGCATCGCCCAATATTTATGAGGGCGAGCTGCATGATCTGACCGATAGTTTGATCCCAGATCTTAAAGCGATGGCAATGACCGATCAAAATGTTGCGATTTATATCGGCAACGGGCACGCCGCTTGGGAGGCCGCATTGGCCAATACTGTAAGTGCGGGTGACACTGTTTTGGTGCTGGCAACGGGTCGGTTTTGCATCGGCTGGGGCGAGATTGCCACCTATATGGGGATCACCGTGCAAACCATCGATTACGGTGATGCGGCCTCGATTGATTTGACACAGGTAGAGGATGCTTTGCGCGCCGACACTGGCGGTAAGATCAAGGCAATCCTGGCAGTGCACGTTGATACATCGACCAGCGTTAAGAATGACATCGCAGGGTTGCGCCGCGTTTTAGATGCCGCGGGACATGACGCATTACTGATGGCCGATTGCATCGCGTCACTGGGCTGTGATCGGTTCGAGATGGACGCGTGGGGCGTGGATGTCATGGTGTCAGCTTGCCAAAAAGGGTTAATGACGCCGGCGGGCATTAGCTTTGTCTGGTACAATGCCAAGGCCGATGCTGCCCATCCTGCACGAGTCAGCCGCTATTGGGATTGGCGCGCGCGTACGGATCCCGATCAGTATTTCCAATATTTCAACGGGACTGCCCCAACCCATCATTTATATGGGCTTCGGGCGGCGCTGGACATGATCAAAGCTGAAGGGCTGGATGCGGTTTTTGCCCGACATCAGACGCTCGCCCGTACTGTTTGGGCGGCGTTTGAATGTTGGTCAGTTGATAGCCCACTTGGGTTGAATATCGCGGACCCAGTCAATCGGTCACACGCGGTGACGTCTGTGGTTGCCGGATCCCCCAACGGGGATGTGCTGCGTCGTTGGTGTGAGCATGAGGCCGGTCTGACGCTTGGTATTGGCCTTGGTCGGTCGCCAGCGGACGCTTATTTTCGGATAGGTCATATGGGCCATGTGAACGCGCATATGATCATGGGTGTTTTGGGTACGGTGCAGGCCGGGTTGATCGCATTGGACATTCCGCATGGGACTGGGGCCTTGGATGCCGCTGCGCGCGTCATTGCGGCGGGTTAGGATCGGGCGGATTTGAGGGCCTTTGGCAAGGCATCGGCAAATAGGTCAAGCGCCATTGCCGGGCCGCAGCTGACGCGGATGCAGCGGTTTTGCGGGGCCACAAATGGCATGCGGACGAACACGCCAAGCCTGCCGAGTTCAGTCACGACCCGTTTGGCAAAATCGCCGCCTTTACCGCAGTCGATTGCCATAAAGTTGGTGGCCGATGGGATCGGGCTCAGCCCGTTTTCTAGAGCGATTGTAGCGATCCGGTCGCGCGATTTTTGTACGCGCGCGATAACGTCGCCAAGATAGGCGTCGTCGGCCAATGCCGCCAATGCGCCTGCTTGGCTCATGCGGTTCATACCAAAATGATTGCGGACTTTGTTAAATGCATCAATCAGATCGGGGTGCCCAATCGCGTATCCGACCCGTGCACCGGCCATTCCGTAACCCTTGGAAAATGTGCGCATCCGGATGACGCGCGGATCAGCGGGCGCAAATGCAGTGGCTGCATCGTCGGGGGCGAGCTCGATATAGGCCTCATCAAGGATCAGCAGGCAGCCGTTGGGGATTGCATCGATCATGCGTTCAATCTCGGGGGCTTTGTGGTAGGTGCCCATCGGGTTGTCGGGGTTGGCGATATAGATCAGTTTTGCGCCGGTTTCTTTTGCCTTGGCAATAAGGCGGGCGGGGTCTTCGCTGTCGCCTACGTATGGCACAGTGTGCAATGTGCCGCCAAAACCCGCAACGTGATAGTTGAACGTCGGATAGGCACCTGCGGATGTCACAACATGGTCGCCTTCACTGACCATCAGCCGCACGAGCAGTCCAAGCAGTCCGTCAATACCTTCGCCAACCATGATGTTTGCAGGGTTGATATCGTGATGCTTTGCAAGGGCATTACGCAGATCATGGCTTTCGGGATCAGCGTACATCCAAGCATCGGGTGCTGTGTCTTGCATGGCTTTGATCGCCAATGGAGACGGACCAAAACCAGACTCGTTGGCCCCAAGGCGGGCGGCAAAAGCTGTGCCGCTGATCCGTTCCAATGCTTCTGGACCGACAAACGGCACGGTGCTGGGCAGGGTGGTGGCGAGGCGGGTGAGGCGTGCATCATCAGTCATGCCGGCAGATAAGCGGCTGGGGCGCTGACTTGCAATGGGTCAAATCATGCATACGTGGGAATGGTTCGCAAAACGCAGGAGGGTGTTATGGCATTGAGCAGGCGTGGACTTTTAGCAGCAAGCGGTGCCGCCGCTGTGGCGCGTGTGGCTCCAAAAGTGGCCCGCCCAGCTGGTCGGCGCATATTGACGCTTGTGTATGATAAAGCCTTGGGGATGATGCGCGCCGTTGAGCGCGTGGTCCGGTAAAAGATTTATTGCCTTCGGCGAGGATATTTTTAAACCAAAGAGATGTGGGCGGCCCATGCGCAAGCGGGCCGCCCAAATTGTTTTAGCCAAGTTCCGCGAGGCGGGCGATGGCAGCTTTGATTTGCGCCTCTTCTTCTTCGCGCAGGCGAAGGTTTTCTCGCGTCTCGGCCAAGACCTCTGCAGGGGCGGATGCTGCGAATTTGGGGTTCTTCAAACGACCGCGCAGGCCGCCGAGTTCTTTGCCCAGTTTCTGCATCGCTTTTTCCAGACGCGCGATTTCGGCGTTGACGTCGATCAGCCCTTCAAGCGGTAGACCAAATGTGCCGCCTTGCATCGGGATCGTGACGCAACCCTTTGGGAATGCGTCCACTTTTGACAGGCTATCGATGCGCGCGAGCCGCTGGATCAGCACATGGTTGTTGTCCCATGCGGCTTGACCTTTGGCATCCAGATTGGTGAAGACCAGCGGCACTTTTGCACCCGCAGGCACGTGGACTTGGGCGCGGTTGGACCGGACTGTGTCGATCAGGTTGATCACCCAGTTCATTTCCGCGTCGGCGTCTGCATCGACCAGTTCTTCGGCGGTGTAGATCGGCCAATCGGCGTGCACCAACATTTTGGCGCGACTGTCGGCAAAGCCCCAAAGTTCCTCGGTGATGAAGGGCATGATCGGGTGCAGCATGATCAGGGCTTGGTCCAGCACCCAGCGCAGGGTGGCTTGGGTTTCCAGTTTTGCGGCCTCGTCGGTGCCTTGCAGGATCGGCTTGGAGAATTCCAGATACCAGTCGCAGACCTTGCCCCATGTGAACGCATACAGTGTGTTGGCCGCATCGTTGAAACGGTAGGTATCCAGCGCTGCATCCACGGCCTCGCGGGTTTTACCGACTTCACCGATGATCCATTTGTTCAGGGTCTGCGTGACCACAGGGCGCGCGGTGTCGCCTGTATTCGGGATCTCGTAGTGTTCTGCAAAGCTGAACGCGTTCCAAAGTTTTGTGCCAAAGTTGCGGTACCCTTTGATCCGGTCCTCGCTGATTTTCAGCACGCCACCAAGAGCCGCCATCTGCGCGTTGGAAAACCGGAGGGCGTCGGCACCAAATTCGTCAATCATATCAAGTGGATCGATGACGTTGCCTTTGGTTTTCGACATCTTGTCGCCCTTTGCGTCCCGCACCAATTGGTGCAGATACACGGTGTGGAACGGGTCTTTTTCCAAAACGGCTTGGCCCATCATCATCATGCGGGCGACCCAGAAAAACAGGATGTCTTGGCCCGTGATCAGCACGTCACCGGGGAAATATTTCATCGCGTCGTTGTCTTCAGGCCAGCCCAGCGTGCCGAATGGCCAAAGGCCAGACGAGAACCATGTGTCGAGGACGTCGGGGTCGCGCCAGAGGTAATTATTTCCAAAATTTCTTTTGGCTAATTGCTCTGCATCCTGCGCGTTCTCAGCAAGCAGGTAATCCATGTCAAATGCGGCGCCGCCATAACCTTTTTTGTGCTTATGATATTCACTAAGAGCGCCCTGAAATGTTGTGGCGACCAATTGAACTGGATCGCTATAGTCTAATCGGGCATCGGAGCCCGATCCAACTATACGAGCGCCATACCAAACCGGAATTTGGTGCCCCCACCAAAGCTGACGCGAGATGCACCATGGTTCGATATTGTCGAGCCAATGGAAATACACTTTTTCGCCGCTCTCGGGCATGATCTTGGTGCGGCCTTCGCGCACGGCATCAAGTGCTGGCTGCACGATTTGGGCTGTGTCGACGAACCATTGGTCGGTCAGGGCAGGCTCGATCACGACCTTTGATCTGTCGCCAAACGGCTGCATGATCTTCTTGGCTTCGACATAAGGCACTGTCTCGGTCACTTCGACCTTTTCACCGTCGTCGTTTTTCTCAACCCGTGTGACGTCATGCATCACGGCCAGTCCCTCGGCGGTGATGGTGTCGATGACCAGCTTGCGCGCGTCAAAACGATCAAGGCCACGGTATTCTTCGGGGACGATGTTTATCGCGGCGATCATCGCCTCATCGAATGTGGCGTCGCCGTTGGCAATCGCTTGGGCAACGGCGGCTTCTTCCACGTATGGTTTGCCATCGGCGCGCATCGCACCTTTGGTATCCATCAACGCATACATCGGCAAGTTCGCGCGTTTGGCGACTTCGTAGTCATTAAAATCGTGCGCGCCTGTGATTTTCACAGCACCGGACCCAAATGTCATATCAGGGTAGGGATCAGTGATGATCGGGATCATGCGGCGCTGCGCCTTTGGCCCGACAGGGATTTCGCACAGCGTCCCGACGATAGACGCATAGCGTTCGTCGTCTTTGTGCACAGCCACAGCTCCGTCACCAAGCATGGTTTCAGGGCGCGTTGTGGCGATGGCAATGTAGTCGCGGGTTTCCCGCAGGGTCACATTACCGTCTTCGTCTTTTTCGACATATTCGTAGGTGGCCCCATCCGCGAGCGGGTATTTGAAGTGCCACATGTGACCGTCGACTTCGATGTTTTCGACCTCAAGATCGGAAATCGCGGTTTCAAAATGCGGATCCCAGTTCACGAGGCGCTTGCCGCGATAGATTTTGCCGTCGTTATACAGTTTGACAAACACCTGAAGCACGGCGTCGTGGAAGTTGCCGGGTTTTTCAGACGCAGGGGCAGAGGCCGCACCGGACATGGTAAACGCAGAGCGGGACCAATCCATGCTGTCGCCCAAACGGCGAGCCTGTTGTTCGATCATGCCGCCTTTGGCCGCTTTCCAATCCCAGACCTTTTCAAGGAATTTCTCGCGACCCAATTCAACGCGTTTTGGCTGTCCGGTTTCTGCAAGATGTTTTTCGACCATTAACTGGGTGGCGATACCCGCGTGATCAAGGCCTGGCTGCCAAAGGGTGTCGAACCCTTGCATGCGTTTCCAGCGGATCAGGATATCCATCAACGTATGGTTAAAGGCGTGACCGACGTGCAGGTGGCCCGTGACGTTTGGCGGCGGCAACATGATGCAATAAGTGGACGCGCCATCGCGGGCGTTGGCCCCTGCCTTAAATGCGCCCGCGCTTTCCCACATGTAGTAGATGCGGGGTTCTGCCGTGCTTGAATGAAACGTTTTTTCCATCGCCATAGTCTTGCGGTCCTTATCTAGTTGAAAAGGTCATACCGAAACTGATCCGAGGCTAAAAGGGTTCAATGCACCAAAGATGCTGGGAGGTGAAATTTAGCCAGCTGCCAAAGGTTCTCTTGCCCCGGTCCGAATGACGGTTGGGTCGTAAGGTTCGCGCGCAAAGACTTCGCGGACGCGATTTGCGAAGTGCGCTAGTGGCAGGGTGTCATAGTTTGGGTCAAACGATGATTGGTCCCAACGTTCGCAAAACGCAGCGCAGTCGTCGAAATAGGCGTGGCCGGCGTAAGCTTGGCGCTTTTCTGGGTCTGCACCGACGTGTTCCCCGTAATAGACCATTTGGAAATCACCGTGCTTTTCCACGACCCATGCCACTTGGTCGCGCACAAACGGGCGCAGCACTGCGGCGGCATATTCGTCGTGATTGTAGGGGGCGTAGATGTCGCCGATGTCGTGCAGCAGGGCGGCGACGATCCAGTCGGTGTCGGCCCCGTCGCGTTCGGCGCGTGTGGCGGTTTGCAATGAATGGCCAAGGCGTGTGATTTGGTAGCCCGAAAGCCCTTTGTCGAGATCGACAAGCGCTTCGAGCAGGCGATCAGCGGTGCCTTTGGTGTAGGCGACCTCGTGTTCGGTCAAAAAGTCATAGTCTGCTTTGTCGCCATCTTTCATGGCGGTGAATTTGACACGGTCCATTACTCTGCCTTCTCGTAGAAATTGCTGGCCTTCTTGGCGCCCTTCATCATGACGGCGGTCTGAAGGTTTCGAATATCTTCGTAGACCGCCAATGCGTCGGCGTCAAAAGCGGATTGAGGAATTGGCGATGGCGCCCAGTTCCCGTGGACGTCCTCACCGCGCGCCAGATGCGCATAGTCACGCTCTCCGCCAGTCTTTTTGATACTGGGCGTGAGATAGCGTAAGACAACCCCGATACGGCGATCATCCGATACATTTGGTCCTGATCCGTGGATCGTCAGCCCGTGGTGCAGGCTGATTTCACCTGAATTTAACATGAGTGCGACCTTGTCGGCCTCTGCCACATCAACGCGTATTTCTTGACCGCGTGACAGTAGGTTGTCGCCGTCGAATGTGTCTTCATGCGGCAATATCGGGTTTTTGTGACTGGCACGGACCACATCCATGCATCCGCTTTCGCGGGTTGCAGGCGACAGCGCAAGCCACGCAGTGGTCAGCCCGTCAATCTCGCCCATACCCCAATAGGTCAGATCTTGGTGCATTGTGACGACGGCCTTGGTGCGCGGTTCTTTGATCAGAAACTCAACAGAATAAAGCATGACATCTGGGCCAAGCACGCCCTCTACCGCGTCCAATATCGCGGGATGTGTGCCGATCTCATGGGCGAGTGGCATGACCACCTGTGCGTTGACCCTTTTGTAGGTGTTCAGCGGTTGCGGCAGATCGGCAGGCAACCATTCCGCTTCGAGCGCCTCTAAGCGCACGCGCCATTCGGACGCCTCTTGTGCGGCCAAAGCGGGGATCGGGAACAAATACCCGTTGTCCCAGTAAGACTGGATTTGGGCTGGGAGCAGGGAGGATGTCATGGCGCACCTTTTGATGATCTGTTCCAAAAAATATCAGCCGTGATTTGCATCATGTCTTGCTTGTTTGCGACCTGAATTGTCGCCTGGTCAGATTTGTCGTCTGGACAGTCCGTTCGATGTGTTTAGGTTCGATTTATGCCAATGAAGGACCCTGCTGCCATGGAAAAATTTGGAAAAAGCCAACCAGTCAAGCGGCTTGAGGATCAACGATTTTTGACCGGCGCTGGGCAATATGTGGATGATATTGTGCCGGACGGGGCGTCGGTTGCGTTTTTTTTGCGCTCAAATGTGGCGCATGGCCGGATTACAGCAGTGGATTTGGATGATGCGCGCGCGATGCCGGGGGTGGCCTTGGTCGTCGCGGCCGCTGATTTGGAACGCGCTGGCGTTAAAATGGGCCTCGCTGGATCTACGGTGAAAAATCGAGATGGCACGCAGGGTGCGGCCCCTGTTCGTCCAATTTTGGCCCAGACCCATGTGCGTCACGTTGGTGAATCCGTTGTGATGATTGTCGCTGATACAATGGATCATGCGCGCGATGCGGCAGAGGTGATCGACCTCGATATCGATGATTTGCCAGTTTATGTCGATCTGGCAATTGGTGGCGATGCAATCCATCCTGAGGCCCCGATGAACCTTGCGTTTGATTGGGCTTTGGGTGATCTGGATGCTGTGCAGACCGCGATTGAAACGGCGGCCCATGTCGTCCGCGTTGATGTGCCTGACAACCGGATAATCTGTAACGCGATGGAACCTCGCGGCTGTTTTGCCGAGCTTACAGATGGGCGTCTGCATGTGGCCGTGAATGGTCAAGGCGTTTGGGCCCCCAAAGAAGATATTATGCACCACTTTGGACTGGCCAGCGATGAAGTCCGCGTGACAAACCCCGATGTAGGCGGTGGCTTTGGTATGAAGGCGATGCGTTATCCTGAGACATTTTGCGTGGCCCATGCTGCCCGTGTTCTGAACCGCCCTGTGCGCTGGATGTCTGACCGAACGGAAGCCATGTTGACTGACAATGCGGGACGCGATCTGGTGACCACGGCAACGCTTGCGTTTGACGAAGATCACCGGATTGTTGCGTATCACGTCGATACGCTGGCAAATATGGGCGCGTATAATTCGCAATTTGCCCAAGGAATTCAGACTGAATTGTTTTCCAAGGTTCTGACGGGCGTTTACGACATGCCGGCTGCCGCGATGCAGGTTCAAGGCGTCTACACGAACACGACCCCTGTGGATGCTTACCGAGGGGCGGGTCGTCCCGAAGCGATGTTTGTGCTGGAACGTGCTATGGATCAGGCCGCTCGCGACTTGGGTGTCGACGGGTTTGCACTGCGCCGTAAAAACTTTATCACACCAAGCCAATTTCCGTATACGACTGCGACTGGCGTCACGTATGACGTCGGCGAGTTTTCCGCACTGTTGGATGTGGCCATGGAAGGCGCTGATGTTGCCGGATTTGATGTCCGCCGTATGCAGTCAGATGGGAAACTGCGTGGCATTGGCCTATCGTTCTATATCGAAAGTATCCTTGGCGATCCAAAAGAGACGACGCGCATTGTGTTCGAAAATGACCATGCGTCGATCTATGTGGGGACCCAGTCAAACGGGCAGGGGCATGAAACCGTCTATGCGCAATTCCTATCGGATCAGACAGGTATTCCGGTGGGTCATATCCGTGTGGTGCAAGGTGATAGTGACCTGATCCCAACGGGTGGGGGCACGGGTGGGTCGCGGTCTGTAACTGTCCAGAACACGGCAACGCTGTCGACGGTAGATGTGATTGTGAAGACTTTTTCGGCATTTCTTGCCAAAGCGGAAGGCGTTTTGGTTGAGGATGTGCAATTTGATCATGAACGGTTTCGCGTTGGCGGATCAAACCTGACACCAACAATGCTGGAGGTGGCTGACATGATTCGACTGACTGAACAGGTCGACCTTTTGGATCAATCCGCCACGATCACGCTCGACAGCCGCAGCTTTCCCAACGGTGCACACATCGCCGAAGTTGAAGTGGACCCCGAAACAGGCGTTGTTGAAATTGTGAAATATACCGTGGTTGATGATTTCGGCAATTTGATCAACCCAATGCTAGTCGAAGGCCAGGTCCACGGCGGTGTCGTGCAAGGACTGGGGCAAGCATTAACCGAACTTGTGGTATACGACGAAGACGGCCAGTTGTTGACGGCAACTTTCATGGATTATGCGATGCCACGTGCCGATGATATGCCGATGATCGACTTTTCGACGCGCGGTACTCCATCGCTATATAACCCAATGGGTATGAAAGGTTGTGGCGAGGCAGGAACTGTGGGCGCGCTTGCGGCGATCACCAATGCTATGACTGATGCGCTTTGGGAAGTGGGTGTTCGAGACGCGCATATGCCGTTCACGCCGCACCGCGTCTGGCAAATGTTGAGGGATGCACGTGCAGCTGCGTGATTGGATATTTGGGCTTTTTGGACGCCGTGCACGGTCTGAGGGCACAGTTGCACACAGGCGTGGTGCTGCAACTCATATTATCATCCTTGATGGCACAATGTCGTCGCTTGATAAGGGCCACGAGACCAACGCGGGCCTGACATTTCGGCTTTTGCAAGAGGCGGGCCAGCAGGCCAATCTGAATGTCTATTACGAGGCTGGCATTCAATGGCGCGATTGGTCAGGCACGTGGGGTGTGATGACTGGCAAGGGCATTAACCGCCAGATTGAACGGGCTTACGGCGTGCTTGCGTCGCGTTATAAGCTTGGCGATCGGATTGTATTAATCGGATATTCGCGCGGGGCCTATGCCGTGCGATCGCTTGCAGGTGTGATCGATCATGTTGGTCTGGTGAAAGCTGAACACGCAACGGAACGCGCTATGCGCCAAGCATACCGCCACTATAAAACCGGTGCGCGGTCTGATGCGGCAAAGCTGTTTCGCAAGCGTTTTTCTCATGATGATGTGCAGATTGAAGCGGTGGCTGTTTGGGACACGGTTAAAGCGCTGGGTCTGCGGATGCCGATTGTTTGGCGCTGGGCGCAGGCGCAACATGCCTATCACAATCATCGGCTAGGCGATCATGTGCGCAATGGCTTCCACGCGTTGGCATTGCATGAAACCCGCGAGGCCTATGCCCCTGTCATGTGGGATGCGCCGCCCAATTGGGAGGGCCATATCGAACAGGTCTGGTTTCGTGGCACTCATGCCGATGTGGGCGGCCAAGTCACAGAGTTTCCAGCTGCAAGACCCTTGGCGAATATCCCGTTAGTTTGGATGCTGACAAAACTGGAAGCCTGTGGCCTTGATTTGCCGGATCGCTGGCAAGACAGGTTTCCCCAAAACCCAGATGCGCCCTCGATTGGCGGGTGGCGTGGATGGAGCAAGCTTTTCCTGTCTCGCCGCCGTCGCATTATACTAGCGAGCCCATCAGAAAGCGTTCATCCCACCGCGATGCCAGACTAGCCTTTCATGATCAAACAGGTCGTTGTGCCTGTCGCGTAAAGCTTACCGTCGTGCGCGCCACGAATTTCGCCGTGCGCGACACATGTCGTCCGACCGGCGTGATCGACGATGCCGGTAGCAAGAATTTCCATGCCAAGTGGAATGCCACGTGTTAAATTCACCTTATATTCCAGAGTGGTATAGACGGACCCTTTGGGCACCGTTGTCATAACCGCACAGGCCATACAGCTATCAAGCACGGTTCCGTACCAGCCGCCGTGTACGCCCCCCAGAGGATTAGTGTGTTCAAATTTGGGCGTGCCCCGAAACACAACACGGCCTTGTTCGGCCTGATCAATCTGGTAATTGAGCAACCCAGAAATCGGCGGCCGCGCGATTTCACCGCGCAACATCGCTTGCATAAAGTCTAAGCCGGACATCGACAACACTGTGTCGCGGTCCGGCAGCTCGGCGGGTGATTTTGCAGTAAACATGCCGCGATTTTTGCCGCCTTAGGCCACGTTTTGCAAGGACCGTTTGCGCACAAACCCCAGTGCATGACAAACATCGCGGGTCAGCTCAGCCCGATTCAGCGTGTAAAAATGCAAATGATCCACGCCGCCACAGATCAGATCATCGCACAGCTCGGCTGCAACGGCTGTGGCAAGCAACGTTTCGGTCCCGTCGCGCGTGGCGTTGGTGAATGCATCGTGGATGACTTGCGGAATGGCTGTACCGCAATGGTTTGCAAATTTCTGTACGCCGGACCAGTTCTCAATAGGTAAGATACCGGGCACAATTGGTGCAGTTATACCCGCGTCCGCACAGGCATCGCGGAACCGGAAAAACGTGTCGGCTTCAAAAAAGAACTGCGTGATGGCCCCTGTGGCACCGGCGTCAAACTTGCGTTTCAGAAATGCGATGTCAGCGGCTGTGTTTGCGGCCTCTGGGTGAGTTTCTGGATAAGCCCCAACGTGGATGTTGAATAGCCCTGTGTCAGCCAACCCCGTGATCAGTTCGATGGAATCCTGAAAACCATCTGCATGTGCAGTGAATTTTGCCTGACCCTTTGGGGCGTCGCCGCGCAGGGCCACGATGTCGCGCAAACCTGCCTTCGCGTAACTATCAGCGATTTGCAGGGTCTCATCGCGGCTTGCGTCGACACAGGTCAAATGCCCAGCCACGCGCAACCCCGTTTGCTGATGCAGCGTTTGCACGGCCTCATGGGTCAATTTGCGGGTTGTCCCACCTGCGCCGTAGGTCACGGACACGAACTTTGGATCCAATGGCGCAAGGCTTTGAACAGCATCCCACAGGCGGAATGAGCCAGGCAGGTCTTTGGGCGGGAAAAATTCGAACGACAGGGTAGGGCGGGTCATGGCGGCGGTCCTTATATGAGTTGCCCTCTTGTTTCATGGCGTCACGTGTGAAACAAATTCATTAAATTCAGTTTTATTATGCGGACTATTCATAATGCGGATCGAGTTCCGGCACCTGCGTACGATCAAGGCCATTCATGACACTGGCGGACTGGCCCGCGCGGCTGATCTGTTGAACATGACCCAATCTGCGCTAAGCCATCAGATCAAAGGGATCGAGGATCAGGCCGGGGTCGCGTTGTTTGCCCGCCGGACCAAACCGCTGCGTCTGTCGGCTGCGGGTATTAAGATGTTGGCGGCGGCGGAGAAAATTTTGCCCCAGATGGCCGCTCTAGAAGCCGATTTCGCTGGTCTGGTGTCGGGCAAGGCGGGCCGCATGCATATCGCCATTGAATGTCATGCTTGTTTTGAATGGCTTTTTCCGGTGCTGGAACAATTCCGCAAGGCGTGGCCCGAAGTTGACGTGGATATCCGCCCTGGTTTGGCGTTTGACGCCCTACCTGCGTTGCGCCGCGAGGAAATTGATTTGGTGGTGTCGTCCGACCCAGAGGATTTTGCTGAGACCGATTTCACCCCGCTGTTTGACTATGAACCGGTCTTTGTGGCCGCTGCCGCGCACCCGCTTGCCCAGAAATCTGTGATCGAGGCAGAAGACTTTCGCGATCAAACGCTGATCACCTATCCGGTGGACCGCGCGAGACTAGATGTTTTTTCCCAGCTTTTGATCCCCGCTAAGGTCGAACCGGCGGCCGTGCGTCAGGTTGAATTGACCGCAGTTATATTGTTGTTGGTCGCGTCAAATCGCGGTGTTGCAGTGTTGCCTGATTGGGTAGTCAATCAGATCAAATATAACGCCGATTACGTCACCCGTCCGTTGACCAAGGGCGGTCTGACCCGCCGTCTATTTGCTGCAACACGGGCCGAGGATACCCAGCGCCCGTTTGTTGCTCATCTGATCCGGCTTGCGCGACAAGAGGCCGTGCGCATGCAACGCGCTTGATGCCCCTTGTTTGCCCGCGCACATCGGCCTATAGCGGCGTTTTACATATGAACCTTCCGGAGGCCCTCGCATGGCTGGTAGCGCTAATCTAAACGTGATGATGAAAACCGCCCGCAAAGCTGGGCGCGCGTTGCTTAAGGATTTCACCGAAGTTGAGAACCTTCAGGTGTCGACCAAAGGTCCCGGCGATTTTGTCAGCCGTGCCGACAAACAGGCCGAAGCTACCATCCTTGAAGACTTGCTTTACGCCCGCCCGACCTACGGGTTCTTGGGCGAAGAAGGCAAAGAGATTGAAGGGGATGATCCGACCCGTCGTTGGATTGTCGACCCGCTTGATGGCACCACAAATTTCCTGCATGGCCTGCCGCATTGGGCTGTATCCATCGCGTTGGAACACAAAGGCCAGATCGTCTCAGGCGTCATTTATGACCCCGTGAAGGACGAAATGTTCTGGGCCGAAAAAGGTGGCGGTGCGTGGCTGAACGAAAGCCGTATCCGTGCATCTGTGCGTCACCGTTTGATCGAAAGCATTTTCTCAACTGGCTTGCCGTTTGCGGGCCGCGCTGATTTGCCTGACACGTTGCAAGACTTGGCGCGTTTGCTGCCAGCTTGTGCCGGTGTGCGCCGTTTTGGGGCTGCATCGCTTGATCTGGCCTATGTGGCCGCTGGTCGTTACGAAGGGTTCTGGGAGCGTAATTTGCACTCTTGGGATATGGCCGCTGGCCTGATCATTGCCCGTGAAGCAGGGTGCATCGTCGAGCCGCTGAACCCGAACGGTGACATCTTGGCTGACGGCGACGTTATCATCGCCAACGAGCCAATCTTTGATACATTCGCCAAAGTGATCCGCAAAAAGCCTAGCGCTTAATCACTGGAAAACGCGATGAATACGTGGCGTCTGGGTGCGCCGGATGAAAATCTGTTTGCACCCACCAGCCGCCCGCGCCAAGCCTTAGCCACAGCGGTGTTGTTAGTACCAACCCGACAATAAACCCGCCTGCATGCGCCCAATAGGCGACTCCGCCGATGGCGATGTCGGTGCTGATCCCGTTGAACAGCTGCACTGCAAACCACAGCCCCAGCATGACCCACGCGGGGATCGGCAGGATGCGGATGAACACAATCAAAAAGATAAAGATATCGACCTTGGCCTTTGGGAACAGCAGCAAATAACCGCCCATTACCCCAGCGATTGCGCCAGAGGCACCGACGAGTGGAATAGGCGTGTACAGGTCGACGGCAACATGGACCAGACCAGCGCCGACGCCACTGGCGATATAAAAGGTTAGGAACCAGATCGGTCCCATCTTATCTTCAAGATTATCACCAAAAATCCATAAAAACAGCATGTTACCTGCAAGATGCATAACGCCCGCATGCAGAAACATCGACGTGAGCAATGTAGGATAGTTTTCACCAGCCGAAATCCGCGCGGGGATGAGCGCATAGTCGTAATAGAACTGTGACAGCGCTTGGTCCGTTATCAGGGTTAGATTCCCCACCAGAAAAACCAAGATATTCAGCGCCATCAATATGTAGGTCACATAGGGCGTGGTCTGAGACGGGTTATGATCGCGAATGGGTAACATGGGGACGACGTTTGCCGCGCCGCCCCAGATTGTCAACCGTTCAGGCGTTGCTGACTTCGGCCAACAAGGCTGCGTTGCCGCCTGCCGCCGTGGTGTCGATGCACACATGCCGTTCATGTAAGACATGGGTGACATCGGGCCTAGCTGTGATTAACGCCGTGATCGGGCCTTGGCGTTTGCTCAGGGCTTGTTCGATTGCGCGGCCCACATCTGCGTCTCCCCACCAAATGACGCCGCCCAATATGGGCAGGTCGATCAATGCCTCGGACGGCACAGTGCCGTCAGCGGCGATACCAAGGCCGCCTAGGTCGCTGACCGTTTTGATCTGGGCTTGGGTCGTGTCATGCCCCGGTCCCATACACAAAATTGGCCCGCGAGGAGCCATGCTATGTCGGTTTGATTCGCCTGTTGGGCCGGGTAGATCGGTCGGCGTGCTCGCGGCGGGAAGCGGCGCGGACAATCGTTTTGTCAAATTGGCAATATCAGCGATCTGATCCCATATTTGTGTCGTTGTCCCAGGTGTGGGTGTCGTAAAGCGCGGTAAATAGTGCGGACCGCCTGCCTTCGGACCCGTGCCCGACATGCCTTCACCGCCGAATGGTTGACTGCCGACAACCGCACCAATCTGGTCACGATTGACGTAGATATTGCCCGCGTGGATTTGCTCGACGACCGCCTGCACACGGTCGTCGATCCGTGTGTGCAGCCCAAACGTAAGCCCATATCCGGTTGCGTTAATGTCCGCGATGACTTGATCAAGCTCTGTCGATTTGAAGGTGGCTACGTGCAGGACGGGGCCAAAAATTTCACGGGTCATCTCAGCGATCCCGTTCACCTTAATCACGGTTGGCGCGATGAATGTGCCTTCGGTAGGGGCCGCAATTTCAAACAACAATCGCCCGCCCAGCTTCGCATCTGCGACGTAATCGGCAATTGTATTGCGCGCAGCCGCGTCGATGACAGGGCCAAGGTCAGTGGACAAATGCCAAGGATCACCGACCGTCAGTTCGGACATGGCCCCGTAGAGCATATGCAGCAGTTTGTCTGCGATGTCCTCTTGTACGTATAGGCATCGCAAGGCCGAGCAGCGCTGACCAGCGGACCGGAATGCCCCATTGACGATATCGCGCACGGCGTGTTCGGGCAGTGCGGTACTGTCGACGATCATTGCGTTCAATCCGCCTGTTTCCGCAATGAACGGCGTGCCGGGGGCGCAATGATCGGCCATCGCAGCACGGATTTTCAGGGCGGTCGCGGTTGAGCCGGTGAAAGCCACGCCATTGATCCGCGCATCTGACGTTAACGCCGCACCGACACTGCCGTCACCGGGCAAGAGTTGCAGCACGGACGCGGGTACGCCGGCTGCATGCATCAATTGCGTGGCGCGCGAGGCGATGATGGGGGTCTGTTCGGCAGGCTTGGCCAGCACCGCGTTGCCAGCAGCCAGTGCCGCCGCAATTTGACCGCTGAAGATTGCGAGCGGGAAGTTCCACGGGCTGATGCAAGTCCAAACGCCGCGCGGCGCTGTGTCTGGTTGGGCTTGGGCAGCGTAATAGCGCAAGAAATCCACCGCTTCACGTAATTCGGCGACCGCATCAGGCAAGCCTTTGCCTGCCTCGCGGGCAAGGATGGCGAACAACTCACAAGCGTGCGCTTCGTAGGCATCAGCTACCTTGTTCAGGATCGCGGCCCGTTCTTTGCTGGTCGCGTCCCATGGGGTCGCGTCTGTGACGGCTTTGGCGATAATGTCCGGCTTGGCGGGCTGCGTGTGGCCAACAAGATCTTCAGGTTTAGCAGGGTTGATGAGTGGCGTTTGTGTGGCTTTCACATACTTATGTTCTGAAAAGGTCAACGGTTGTGCGGTAAATTGCTGGTCGGCAAATAGTGTACGGGTTTGATCGATCACATCCAACGTCGGTTGATGGGTCAGATCAAAGCCCTTGGAGTTTGTCCGTTCAGGTTCAAATATATCAGTCCCGACAGGCAAGGTGACGGCATTTGATGCGGTTTCGAATGGGTCCTCGGCGACGGTTTCGGGGCTAACATCTTCGTCGACGATTTGGTTAACAAAGCTAGAGTTCGCGCCGTTCTCGAGTAGGCGACGGACCAGATAGGCGAGCAAGTCTTCGTGTGCGCCAACGGGGGCATATATACGGCAACGGGTGCCTTCGGCCTTTAGGACGATCTTGTGCAGAGCCTCGCCCATGCCGTGCAGGCGCTGGAATTCATAGTCAGACGCGGTGCAGTTTTGCAGCCTTGCGATGTCCAAGATGGCTGCAACAGTATGCGCGTTATGCGTGGCAAATTGCGGGTAAATCCGGTTGGTCATGCCCAGCAATTTACGTGCGTTGCTGATATAGCTGATGTCAGTGTGCGATTTTTGCGTGAACACAGGGAATCCGTGCATGCCTTCGACCTGGGCGCGTTTGATCTCGGCGTCCCAATAGGCGCCTTTGACCAAACGGACCATGATTTTGCGGTCCAGTTTTGTGGCCACGGCGTGCAGGTGGTCGATGACCAATGACGCCCGCTGACCGTAGGCTTGCACGACAACGCCAAACCCGTCCCAGCCGCGCAGAGCTGGCTCGGATAAGACGGCCTCGATCACATCAAGAGATAGCGACAGGCGGTCGGCCTCCTCGGCGTCGATGTTGAACCCCATGCCCGCGGATTTCGCGAGGATGGCAAGGGAGCGCACCCGCGGCACCAGCTCTTCCATGACGCGGGCTTCTTGGGCGAGCTCATAGCGGGCGTGCAGCGCCGATAATTTGACCGAGATTCCGGGGTTTTGCGCGACGGACCCGTTGGTGCAATGCTGGGCGATGTTCGCAATCGCACGGCTGTAGGACAGGTGATAGGCGCGCGCATCGGCGTCGGTGCGGGCGGCCTCTCCCAACATGTCATAGGAATAGGTGAAGCCTTTGGCTTGCATACCTTCGGCGCGTTTCATCGCCTTATGAATGTCTTCGCCCAGCACAAATTGACGGCCCATTTCGCGCATGGCACGGCCCACGGCTGTGCGAATGACAGGTTCGCCCAGACGCTTGACCGCCCCACGCAGATGGCGCGTGATACCCGGTTTGTCATCATCAAGAACCCGGCCCGTTAGCATCAGCGCCCAAGTGGAGGCATTGACCAAAGACGATGCGGACCGACCCAAGTGCTTGCCCCAATCGGACGGCGCGATCTTATCTTCGATCAGTGCGTCGATGGTATCGGCGTCCGGCACGCGCAACAATGCTTCGGCCAAACACATCAGCGCGATGCCTTCATCAGTGGATAGACCGTATTCGGCAAGGAACACCTCCATCAGACCCGGCTCTGCGCTGTTGCGAATTTGGCGAACCAGATCGGCGCCTTTTGCGCTAATCCGTGTGCGATCTGCACCAGATAAATTGGCGGCAAGGCGCAAAGCCGCGACTGTCCCGTGTTCAGGGGCGTAGATCATCGCATCGATTTGGGCGCGCAAGGCAGATGACGTATCGCGGGTCATGGTGTCACTCCAATATGTGATTTGGCCTACGATACTCGGTTGCCGTAAGTTATTTCGACCGCTATCTAACAAAATGGAAACCTGTTTGACCGAAAAGAGGGCGATTCTATGACCGAACAGACTGCACCTATCGATGGCTTCGACCGTAAGATTCTGGATGTCTTGGCGGTGGAAGGGCGGATCAGCGTTACAGAGCTTGCGCGCCGCATCGGATTGTCGAAATCACCGACCCAAGCACGGCTGAAACGGCTAGAGGACCGCGGTGTGATCCGTGGCTACCGTGCGCTTTACGATCCGATCCGGTTGGATCGCGACCATGTCGCCTTTGTCGAAGTGAAGCTGACAGACACCCGAGAGGCTGCTTTGGCTGCGTTTAATGCAGCAGTGATGAAGATTGTTGAGATTGAACAATGTCATTTGATTGCGGGTGATTTTGACTATTTGCTGAAGGTTCGCACCGCAGGTATGACAGGATACCGCGCTGTTTTGGCAGAGAAAATTTCGACATTGCCACATGTCGCCAATACGTCAACTTATGTGGCAATGCAGGCTGTGAAAGAAGAGGGGCTCGCGCCCATGGCCCCCAGTGCTGCGGATGTGATTTGACCTGACGGCAGTTTGACACACATTATGGGTCATGAAATGGATTATCCCCTTTGCGGTGATTGCAGCTCCCGCAGTCGCCGATCAGTGCCCTGTTGGGCCAGATCATGCAGCGCGTCTCGATCAAATTATCTTTGAGCTTGGCCGTACAAATGGTCCTCAAGCCGCCCTCCCTTTGTCGCAGGAACTATGGAAGTTGTGGCTAGATGCGCCTGACGCCACTGCCCAAGCAATATTGGACGCGGGCATGGCACAGCGCGAAAGCTTCGATTTTCTGGGCGCACGCGATACACTCGATGGGTTGGTCGCATACTGCCCTGACTATGCCGAAGGCTATAATCAGCGCGCTTTTGCGAGCTTTCTGCAACGCGATTACGACGCTGCATTGCTTGATTTGAACAAAGCGCTCGCGATCATGCCAAACCATATTGCCGCTTTGTCGGGCAAGGGTCTGACCTTGATGGGAATGGGCCGCAACGATGAGGGCCAAGAGGCGTTGCGCGCAGCACTTGCGCTGAACCCGTGGCTGTCCGAACGTGCATTGATTGCAGAACCTGCCGGAACCGATATCTAATATATTGCACCGCGCTGCACGCCCGCATAGAGATAGGCGCGTACCCCCGTAGTGAAATGGCACACATGAACTTAAAGTCCTTGTGTCTGCGCTAAGGAGTGCATACGGATCAAGGCGTTGCGACTACGAGACCGTTTTATGTTCCGATATGGGCTGAAACTGAACTTCGCAGACAACGCCAGATGCGGGCGTGGTGGAATGGTAGACACACCAGACTTAAAATCTGTTGGGCGTATGCCCGTGGGGGTTCGAGTCCCCCCGCCCGCACCAATGTATGAACGACAATGCGCGCAAAGCCATAAGATAAAATTCACGGAACTATAAATTTGTCGACTTGGGGTGGTGCGGTGATGGCGAGCGTTGGTGCATTCTCTTTGACAGATTGGCTTGCTGTCGTCGGTGACCTGCTCGCGATCGCGGGCTTTTTCGTCAACTGGTGGTTCAAGCGCAAACTTCTGCAAATCGCCTACGCTGAATTGGAACTTAAGCGACAGCAAGCCGGAATAGTCGCGCGCGCCTAAATCCATCTAACACGATTTTCATAACATAATGGCTCGCTTTGGTGGGCCAAAACGCTTCCCTAAATGATTGGAAACGATATCGGATTTGAACTAATTCCCGAATGGAAAGACGTTGCCCTGCGCAGCTATTCGATGTGGGCGATCTATCTTGGCCTGCTCTCGCTGGTCGTCCCAAGTCTGCTGTTTCTTTTCTGGTCAATTGAAGGCAATCCGCTGTTGTGGGGCTGGCTTGGGCTGGCGCTATTGATTGGTGGTGGCCTTGGTCGCGTTGTTCGTCAAAGGAGTATTTCTCGTGGGTAAAAAGTTGTTCTTTGTAGGCGCTGTTCTGTTTCTTGGGGCTATGTTGCTATTCAATAAACCAGTGCCAATGTATCCTATGGCCTCGCCGCCCATCCTGACCAGTGAGGCCGCGACAATGGTTGTTTTGGTGCCTCTGGTCGCAAAGTGGGAAGGCTGCGTGAATGCGTCCTATCTCGGTCTAGTCGGGGTGCCAACGATCTGCTCAGGGCATACGAACTATCACAAAAGCTGACGTCGAGGCTGGCGTTACGTGGACTGATGCAAAGTGTGACGAATTGCTGCGCGTGGAGTTGGTCGAATATCGGCGCGAGCTGCATGAATTCTTTACAACGGAAACCAAGGATACCCTGTCTCTTATACACATCTCCGAGCCCACGAGACCTCTCTACATCTCG
>CAJXTP010000021.1 GCA_913061335.1 uncultured Loktanella sp. | reverse complement strand
AAGAGACAGGCTCGACCGCGTCATCAAGCTGACCGCATTTGTAAACTCTACCGCCGATTTCACCGAGCAACCAAAAGTCGTCAACGGCGCATCTGATTTCCTTGTCGAAGCATTGGGCGACAAAGGTCGTCATGCGCGGTCCGCTGTCAGTGCGGCAAGCTTACCGCTTGGCGTGACCGTCGAAATCGAAGCGATCTTTGCGATCAAATGACCCTGCCCGACGTCTTCCTTAATCGCCCGATTGCGCACCGCGCGCTGCATGACACTGCGATGGGCCGTGCTGAAAACAGCACCAAGTCCATCGCGGCAGCGATTGCAGCGGGTTACGGGATCGAGATTGATCTACAGCTATCATCTGACGGCGTTCCCATGGTATTCCACGACTATGATCTGGGCCGCCTGACCGGCGCCTCGGGTCCGGTTGCACAGCGCACCGCAGCCGAACTTGGCGCGATCCCGTTGCTGCATGACGGTGGCGGCATCCCGACCCTTGCGCAGGTGCTGGACCTCGTCGCGGGTCAAGTCCCCCTGTTGATTGAATTCAAAGACCAAGACGGCCAGATGGGTCCAAATGTCGGCCCATTGGGTGCTGCTGCGGCGGAAATTTTGCGTGGTTATGCTGGCCTGTTTGCGGTGATGTCGTTCAATCCGCATGCGGTGGACGAGCTGCAACGCTTGTTGCCCGGTACCCCGCGCGGGATCGTGACTGGCTCGTTTGTAGCGACAAATTGGCCAACCTTACCAACCCACGTTCGCGATCATCTGCGCGGCATCCCTGACTACGATCGCACGGGGTCCTGTTTCATCAGTCACCGTCAATCTGATCTTGACGCGGCACCTGTGGTCGCGCTCAAATCTGCAGGGGCCGCGATCTTGTGCTGGACCGTCAAATCAGCCGAAGTTGAGGCCCGCGCCCGCAAAATCGCGGATAACATCACGTTTGAAGGGTATCTGGCTTGACCCAAGCCCGCAGACGCCCACTTGTTACCCAATGACAGACCAAGCGATCGAAATTAGCACGCACCCGACCATCACCGAAATCGGGCAAGCCGATTGGGATGTTTGTGCCTGCCCCGAAGATGGGCACCCCATTGATCCGTTCACGACCTACAGGTTCCTGCACGCCCTAGAGGCCAGCGGATCTGTCGGGAAAAACACTGGCTGGCAGCCGCGATATTTGCGCGCCAAGCAAGGCGGACAGGTCATCGCCGTCGCCCCGCTTTATGCCAAGGGGCACAGTCAGGGCGAATATATGTTCGACCACAACTGGGCGCAGGCCTATGAAAATTCCGGCGGACGGTATTACCCGAAGCTGCAAATTGCGGTGCCGTTTACCCCTGCGACAGGCAGACGGTTTTTGACCCGCGCAGGGTTTGATGTGGTCGGCATGAGTGCGCTTATCCAAGGGGCCGTGCAAATCGCAGCCGACAATCAAGTGTCGTCAATCCACGCGACGTTCTGCACCGAGGCAGAGGCACTGGCGGGCGAAGAACTGGGCCTCATGCCGCGCATCGGTCAACAGTATCACTGGGTCAACGACGGCTATGCGAATTTTGACGGGTTCCTTGCCACGCTTGCCAGCCGCAAACGCAAGAACATCAAGCGCGAACGGGCATCTGCCCAAGCGTTCGGCGGCGATATCGTGATGCTGACCGGCGACGCGATCCTGCCTGCACACTGGGATGCGTTCTGGGAATTTTACCAAGACACCGGCGACCGAAAATGGGGGACGCCGTATCTGACACGGGCGTTTTTCGACATCGCCCAAGATACAATGCGCGACGATATTTTACTGGTCCTTGCAATCCGTGACGGAAAACCCATTGCGGGGGCACTGAATTTCATTGGGCGCGATACGCTTTTTGGGCGCTATTGGGGCTGCACGGAACACCACGACTGTTTGCATTTCGAACTGTGCTATTACACCGCCATCGACTTTGCGATTGAACACCAAATGGCCCGCGTCGAGGCGGGCGCGCAGGGCGAACATAAACTTGCGCGCGGCTATCTGCCTTGCCCGACCCATTCGCTGCATTGGTTTGGCGATCCGGGGTTTCGCGACGCAGTAGGCCGATATTTGGTCGAAGAACGCAGTGCGATTGACCACGAGATTGAAGTGCTGACAAGCTACGGACCTTTCCGCAAATCCAACCCAGAGGAACAGCCATGAAACTGACAGACACCCAACGACGCGACTTGATTGATCCGCTTTTGGCCAACGGATGGGCAATGGTTGACGGGCGCGATGCGATCCATAAAACATATATCTTTCGGAACTTTATTGACGCTTTCGGGTTTATGACCCAAACCGCCATTTGGGCGGAAAAGCTGGATCACCACCCCGAATGGTCCAACGTTTATAAAACGGTTAATGTCACGCTGATCACGCATACCGTGGATGGGCTGTCCGCATTGGACGCAAAACTAGGCGCGAAAATGGACGCGCTGGCAAAGGAATAACGTGCAAGATTTACTCAACACTCCGATCTGGGACGGTAAGTCGCTGGCTGACCTGCTGACGCTCGAATTTTTGGCATCCATTGTAGGCAGCGTCATGGGCGCGGTCGCAATTTTGGTTGTTGGCTTCATTGTTGCGGGTTGGGTTGGTCGCCGGATCACCAAACTGGGCGCAAAATACGCGCACCTTGATGACACTTTGTTTAAGTTTGCGGGCAACATCATCCGCTATGTGATCATCGGGTTTTCGTGCCTGTTTGTGCTCAATACATTTGGCATTCAGACGACGTCTATCGTCGCCGTTATTGGTGCCGCTGGTCTGGCCATCGGCCTTGCCCTGCAAGGGACCCTGTCCAACGTGGCCGCTGGCGTCATGATTATCCTTTTCCGACCGATCAAAATCGATGACTTCGTTGAGGTAAACGGCCAAATGGGCACGGTCAAAGACATCACGCTGAACTTTACCGAGCTGGCATCAGTCGTGAACGTGCAGATTATCATCCCCAATTCCCAAGTCTGGGGCAACACGATCACCAACTATTCAGCCTACCCGACGCGCCGTGCCGAATGGGAATTTGGTGTGGGGTACGGGGCCAATCTTGCCGACGCCGAAAAGATCATTCGCGACACGATCATGGCCGATCCGCGCAGCCATGTGGACCCTGAACCGTTCATTCAGGTGAACAATCTCAACGCCAGTTCCGTCGACTTTTTGGTGCGTGTCTGGTGTGACCGGACCGAATATTTCGGCTATCAGGCCGATATGAAACGGCAGGTCAAAGAGGCGCTTGATGCGGGCGGGATCGATATTCCGTTCCCAACGCGCACTATCTTGCAAGTCTCCGACTAAACTAACATTGCGGCCCGCTGCGGTATTGGTTTTCCGTCGAATTTTGTATGCGATACGTTATCGCATGGGGCGCACCGCGTGCGATAGCGCAATGACCCTGTCGCAAACGTCATCTCATTTGTCCGCGTTTGGAATTGCGTCTGTGTTCCGGTCACATATAGGGTCGCGGTAACAACTGGCTTGCAACAAAGGTGGACACTAGCATGACCCATATCGTCGTTATCGGGGCCGGACAGGCCGGATTATCGCTTGTGGCCAAGTTGCGTAGCACAGGCTTTGACGGGGATATCACCTTGATCGGCGCCGAAGATGTACCGCCCTATCAGCGTCCGCCGCTGTCCAAAGCCTACCTGCTGGGCGACATGACAGAGGAACGGTTATATCTGCGCCCCGCAGCATTTTACGTCGACAACAACATTGATCTGCGGCTTGATACCAGCGCGGTAAGCATCGATAGCGCGGCCAAGACGGTTGCATTATCGGACGGCAGCACGCTGCATTATGACAAACTTGCGCTGACCACGGGGTCGCTCCCACGCACATTGCCTGCGGCGATTGGCGGCATGCTCGACGGGGTGTTTGGCGTGCGTGATCTGAAAGACGCCGATGCGATGGCCCCCGCGTTCACGGCCGGTAAAAAGCTGCTCATCATCGGCGGCGGCTATATCGGGTTAGAGGCGGCGGCGGTCGCGTCAAAGCTGGGCCTGCAGGTCACGCTCGTGGAAATGGGCGACCGCATTTTGCAACGGGTCGCGGCCCCGCAAACATCAGATTTCTTCCGCGATTTGCACGCAGCACACGGCGTCGACATTCGCGAAGGTGTGGGGCTTGATCGGCTCTTGGGTGACGATCATGTCACAGGCGCGCGGCTGACTGACGGGACCGAGATCGACATCGACTTTGCCGTTGTCGGCGTCGGTATTATGCCCGCAACAGCCTTGGCATCAAGCGCGGGTGTGACTGTCGATAACGGCATCGTCACCAACGATCATGCGCAAACATCCGACCCCGATATCTATGCGGCGGGCGACTGTGCGACGCTGACATTCAAAGGTCAAACCATCCGCCTCGAAAGCGTTGGAAACGCGATTGATCAGGCCGAAATCGCGGCCCAAAACATCGGTGGCGGCGATGTATCTTATACGCCAAGGCCGTGGTTTTGGTCCGACCAATACGACTGCAAACTGCAAATCGCAGGGCTGAACATCGGCTATGACGCGGTGCATGTGCGCATCGGCGACAAGGGCCAGTCGCACTGGTATTATAACGGCGATACGCTGTTGGCTGTCGACGCGATGAACGACCCGCGCAACTATATGGTTGGCAAGCGATTGATCGAGGCGGGGCGCAGTCCGACGCCTGCGCAAATCACCGACCCTGAAACCGACATGAAGGCGCTGTTAAAACCGTGAGGATCATCGGCGGCACACATCGCGGTACAAACCTAACCGAGGTCGGCGCGGGCGATGCAAAGGCGCATCTGCGCCCGACATCTGACCGTGTGCGTGAAAGCCTGTTTAACGTGCTGCAAGGCGGACGGTTTGGCAACCCGATTGCAGGCGCGCAGGTTTTGGATCTTTTTGCGGGCACAGGCGCACTTGGGCTAGAATCCCTGTCACGCGGTGCCGCGCACGTCACGTTTGTTGACGATGGTAAGGTCGCAGGCAAACTGATCCGCGACAACATGGCCAAGCTGCGGCGCGGCAGCGATTGCACGCTGATCAGCACGAATGCCACGCGGCTGCCAGCGGGAAAAGCGTGTGACCTGATTTTTCTCGACCCGCCTTACGGGCAAGGATTGGGGATCAGCGCCCTGAAATCAGCACTATCACAAGGTTGGGCCGCGGACGGCGCCCTGATCGTCTGGGAAGAAAACAGCGCGCAACCTGCACCCCTCGGGTTCCGGACCCTCGACAGCCGGAAATACGGCGACACATGGGTGACGTTTCTTGCGGTGGCACCATGATCCCGAAACTTGTGATCTTTGATTGCGACGGGGTTCTAGTCGACACGGAAACCGTGACGGATGGTGTTCTTGCCGATTATTTTTCGGCGCATGGCGCACAGATTACACGCGCTCAGGTCCACGATCTGTTCACAGGCGGGACAATGGAAGGCGCAGGACAAGAAGCTGCCAAGCGTGGTGCGATCTTACCAGACACATGGCTCACTGAAATATATGCGGCCATGTTCAGCGAGCTTGGCAAAGGTGTCGATGTTTTCCCTGGGCTGATTTATTTGCTCGACGCGCTGGATACGCAGGGCGTTCCCTACGCTGTGGCCTCAAATGGACCGATGGCGAAAATGCGGATCAGCCTTGGGCCGTCGGGGCTTTGGGACAGATTAGTGGGCCGGATTTATTCTCGTGAAAACTATGCCCCGAAACCGGCCCCCGACATGTTGCTTGCCGCGTGTGCAGCCACAGGGGTCAAGCCATGCGATGCAGTTATGATTGATGACACACCCGTGGGAACCCATGCCGCCGACGCGGCTGGTATGCGGGCCATCGGATTTTCAGCGGCCAGCGACGCGGCCAAATTGCTTGCAACAGGTCACCCCGTTGCACACACAATGACGCAGGTTCAAAAACTGCTTGGACTTTAGACGCTATAGGTCGGGTGGAATTTTCCTGCTGGCGACAGCGTGAAAATCTCGGCACCATTTGCCGTAATCCCGATCGAATGCTCGAACTGCGCAGACAGCGATTTATCACGGGTCACAGCCGTCCAGTCATCAGCCAAAACCTTGGTCTCTGGACGACCCAGATTGATCATCGGCTCAATGGTGAAAAACATGCCTTCTTCCAACACGGACCCTGTACCGGCGCGACCATAGTGCAGAACATTGGGCGGCGAATGGAACACACGGCCAAGCCCGTGACCGCAAAAATCGCGAACCACAGACATGCGTTGGCTTTCGGCGTAAACTTGAATGGCATGGCCAATATCGCCAAACGTATTGCCCGGCTTTGCGGCCTCGATCCCCATCATCAGGGCGTCATGGGTCACTTGGATCAGGCGCTCTGCCTTGCGCGACAGCTTGCCTGCGACATACATCCGCGACGTGTCACCAAACCAACCGTCAACAATAACCGTGACATCGATATTGACGATATCACCGTCTTTCAGCTGCTTTTCGCCCGGAATCCCGTGACACACAACGTGGTTGATCGAGATGCAGCTTGCGTGCTGATAGCCCTTATAGCCAATCGTGGCGGACGTCGCATCTGCGTCGACGACCATCTGCGTGATCAAGCGGTCGACCTCGGCGGTGGTCTGACCAACAAATACATGCGCCGCAATATCGTCCAGAATTTGCGCGGCCAAACGGCCTGCAACATTCATACCAGCAAAATCGCCCGCTTCATAAATGCGAATTCCATCCTTGGTGACACGGCCTTTGTTCGTCTGCACAGCAACATTCCTTTATCTACTTGGGCCAGCACATAGGACAAACCCAACCGAAAAACCAGCCTCTGCACTTTGGTTTTCAAATATCCGCGCAATCCCAAACAAATGGCACTGGTCGGCGCAATGTGACGCCCTTGGAATCAATCGCGCAATCATAAGCGAGCACTTGCACACCGGCCTTGGTGGCGCGCGCAAAAGCCGCAGCATATGCGGGGTCGATGTCCGCGGCCAGCGTGAGTGCCGCGCAATCGGTACGTTGCACCATGTAAAACATCACAGCGCGGTGCCCTTCAGCGATCATCTGGGTCAAGGCTTCAAGATGTTTTGCGCCCCGCGCAGTCACACTATCGGGAAATTCGGCCAGTCCGGCGGTACGGGACAGCGTGACACTTTTCACCTCAACATAGGTATCGACCTGACCGCTCAGCAGAAAATCAATCCGGCTTTTGTCGGCATATTTCACCTCGGCGCGCACTGCATCATAAGGCGGCAAACCCGCGATCTGATGCGCCAGCAATGCTGGACCAACCACGCGGTTTGGCACACCAGTATCCACCCCAACAAAATGCCCGTCATCTTGTTCAATCAAACGCCAGCCGTACTTTAGCTTTTTACGCGGGTCGTCGTTTGGCTCGAGCCAAATTTTGATGCCTTCATCGGCCATGCCCATCATCGATCCAGGGTTCGGGCAATGCACCACAGCCTCTGACCCATCGGGCAAACGGACATCAGCAAGGAACCGTTTGTAGCGACGGATCAGGCGGGCGGCGATAAGGGGCGTGGCAAATTCCATACAGCGACCTATAACCATTTCAACGGTACAGGAGAAACACCAATGACGAACCCCACTGCGGCAATGCTTGTGATTGGCGATGAAATCCTGTCGGGGCGGACGCGGGATGCGAACATGTATCACCTCGCAGGGCAACTGACCGAGGCGGGGATCGACCTGACCGAAGTACGGGTCGTGTCCGATGACGCGGCCGCAATCGTGGCCGCAGTTAAGGCGTTGTCGGGCAGCCATACCCATGTGTTCACATCCGGCGGGATCGGGCCAACCCATGATGACATCACCGCCGATTGCATTGCAGCCGCATTTGACGCGCATATCGACGTGCGCGGCGACGCGCGCGCATTGCTGCAAGCGCATTACGACAAAAGCGGACAAGAGCTAAATTCAGCGCGTCTGCGCATGGCGCGCATCCCTGACGGGGCGACCCTGATCGACAATCCGGTCAGTATCGCACCGGGGTTCAGTCTGCAAAACGTGCATGTCATGGCAGGGGTTCCGTCTGTGTTTCAGGCCATGGTGGCGTCAATCCTGCCGACGCTGACAGGCGGCGAACCACTGCTGTCGCAGACCCTGCGCGTTGTGCGCGGTGAAGGCGATATCGCAGGTCCGCTTGGTGAATTTGCAAGCCGCCACCCTGATCTATCCGTCGGATCCTACCCGTTTCAGAAAGACGGCGTTTACGGCGCAAACCTTGTGGTGCGCGGCAAAGATGCAGGCGCATTGGACGCAGCAATGGCAGAGCTTACACAGGTTTTCGCATGACACAGCCAGCTATTCATACGCTTTACGACGTGATCGATCAGACGTGGCCTGCCGCCAAAAAATGGGCTGACGGCCCTTTCACCATTCGACGTGGTGATGGTGGCGGCAGTCGGGTGAGTGCGGCGACACTGGATGGAACGGCCACTGATCAGGACATCGCGCGGGCCGAACAAGCCATGCAAGATATGGGCCAACCGAAATTGTTCATGCTCAAAGACGGGCAAGATGATTTTGACGCGCAATTGGACGGCGCGGGTTACGTCATCAAAGACCCCGTCAGCCTTTATATTGCGCCAATCACGACCCTGACCCAAGACCGGCCGCCACATAAAACCTGCTTTGCCGCATGGCCGCCGCTCGCGGCGCAGACCGAAGTGTGGGCCAAGGGCGGCATTGGACCGAGACGCATTGCGATCATGGACCGCGCGCTCGGGCCAAAAAGTACCTTTTTGGGGCGAGCGAACGACAGGCCCGTCGGCACCGTCTATGCGGCGATCCACGACGGCATTGCCATGTTGCACGCGCTGGAAATTGACCCTGCGTTTCAACGACAAGGTTTGGGACGCCACCTAAGCCGCGCTGTCGCCATCTGGGCGCAAAGCCAAGGGGCCAGCCACCTGTCACTGTTGACCACAAAAGCAAATACTGGCGCAAATGCGCTCTATGCTTCCCTCGGGATGTCGGTTGTGGGACACTATCATTACCGTATCAAAACCAGTGAGTAGTGCCTGTGACAAAAACACCAACCGCCCTTGACCTGCCAATGGTCAACCCGCTTCCTGATGCCACGCAAAAGTACTTTGACATTTGCACCGAAAAGCTGGGCATGATCCCCAACGTGTTGCAAGCCTACGCGTTTGATATTGAAAAACTAAACGCGTTCACGGGGCTTTATAACGACGTGATGTTTGCGGCCTCTGGGCTGTCAAAACTGGAACGCGAGATGATCGCCGTGACCGTATCGTCGATTAACAAATGCTTTTATTGCCTGACGGCCCATGGGGCCACTGTGCGGCAACTGTCGGGTGACCCGAAATTGGGCGAAGCGCTTGTGATGAACTGGCGCGTCGCTGATTTGGACGCACGCCAACACGCCATGCTGCAATTTTCGGAACTCATGACCATAAATTCTGCCAGCATTACCGAAACCGACCGTGACGCATTGCGCCAAGTTGGGTTTAGTGACCGCGACATTTGGGACATCGCTGCAACCGCCAGCTTTTACAACATGACCAACCGCATGGCATCTGCCACCGACATGCGCCCCAACGATGAATATCACGCGCTGGCACGATGATCCGCACAGGGCTGGCCATCGTCTGTGCGATATTGGGAACATCTGCGCTTGGGCAAAACCTAAGCTTTCCGAGTAACGCGACAGTGACCCGCGAGATCACGCGCGCCGTCGACAGCTATGCCATGCCCATTGGCCCATGGTCCGATGGGGTTTTGCCAGATGAAACTGCGGAAGGGCAGTTTTCCCAACAGGCGTGGACAATCACAGCCACAGGTTTGACGACACTGCAATTGATCCGGCCCCTGCGCGACCAGCTGCGCAACGACGGGTTCGACGTTGTTTACGAGTGCAGGGATCAAGACTGCGGCGGGTTCGATTTTCGGTTCCAAACTGATGTAATGCCGCCACCCGAGATGCAGGTCAATCTGGGCGACTTTCGATATTTGGCGGCCCGAAAAGCGGACGGTGCTGAATTGATCAGCATTCTCGCCAGTCGGTCCGCAAGGGCTGGATTTGTCCAAGTCACCCGCGTTGGTCCGACCACCGTAACGGTTGCATCCGCCGATGCCGAGCCATTACGCGGCGACGCGACGACCGAGCAAACCAACAATTTTGGCGAAGGCCTGACGCAAACAGGTCGCGCCGTGCTTTATGGCCTCGAGTTCGAAACAGGGTCGTCTAAATTGGGCGCAGGACCCGTCGACACGCTGCGAGCGCTCGCAGATTTCTTGGCCGCACAACCCGACCTTCAAGTGGCACTTGTTGGACACACAGATTCTTCTGGGTCGCTTGACGGAAATATTGCGTTGTCCAAACGGCGGGCACGGTCTGTATTGGAACGATTGGCAGCCGACTATGGGGTCAGCCGGTCGCAACTGGACGCGCAAGGTATGGGATATCTTGCGCCCGTTGCATCAAATTTGACCCAAGACGGCCGCACTGCAAACCGACGGGTTGAAGTGATAATAACCAAGTCCAACTAGGCAGCATTCTCTTCAAATTTATCCCTTGGTTCCCAAATCACCATGCGTGCACGGCCCTTTGACTTAGCGAGATAAAGCGCCTCGTCGGCACGGATCAAATGCGTATCTAGCGCAATGCCGGGTGCAATTTCAGCGGCCCCCATCGACAGCGTTACAGACAAGTGCGGGCCATTATCGACAGCGCGATATGGGATCGGTTGACCGATCCGCCACCCAATAACGCGCGCTTCATGCAGGGTCGCGTTCGACAAAAGAACCGCAAATTCCTCGCCACCGATTCGTCCGGCAACATCGCTTGGCCGTAAATTCCATTTCAACCGGTGGGAAATTTCAATCAAACAGCGATCACCGACGGCGTGCCCCCATTTATCGTTGATCCGCTTAAAGTGATCCGCATCAAACAAGATAAGAACGCCCGCGTTTCCGCCATCAAGTCGCTTTTGCGCAAGTTCCAAAAACGTGCGTCGGTTATTTAGGTCTGTTAGGCCATCTTTGCGCGACAGCAGGGACAAATGGCGCTGAAGACGTAACTGATAGGTCGTAATTGCAGTGAACCCAAACACAAATGGGGCGCCAACGACGATCGCTTGCACGCCGTAAAATGATATTGGGCGCACAAACACGCCGTCAGCAACAAGTATGAAGCCTAGGTTCATTGCCATGATAAGACACAGCATTACGGCGCATACAGCAGCAATGCCGACCAGACTTTGTGGAGCAAGAAGCTTAAAAATTTTGTTCAATTGCTGTACCTCGTCTCTTCACTTTAGAAACGAGGTGTTGAAAACACTTTAATGCAGCCAAAAAAACGCGGCCACCAAGTTATTGGGGCCGCGCAAGTCAGGTGGATTACACCGTTGGGAATTCGTTTAGGTCCAGACGTCGGGGCCTTTGTCAGCCAGCGTATGCACAAGGTAATCGATGAAGGCGCGCACCTTGGGCTGCGTAAAGCGGCCCGGCGGGTACACTGCATAGATGCCTTGGGTCTCGACAGGCAGATCAGGGATCGCCACTTCAACCAGCCCTTGGGCCATTGCATCCGCATACAGGAAGCTTGGCAAATACGCGATACCGAGGCCGCCAACACAAGCGTTCAGCAGTGATTGACCATCGTTCACCGTTAGCCAGCCAGCCGTGCGAACCTGCCGCTTTTCACCCGAAGGCGCGGTCAGCTTCCAAACAGCGGAATTAGAGTTGTTGGAATAATGCAGCAACTTATGATCGTTCAGATCATCGATCTTTTCTGGGCGACCGTATTGTTCAAAATATGCAGGGCTTGCGATCATCCGTTTGGTCGTTTCAGCCAGCTTGCGGGCTTTCAATGTGCTGTCTTCCAGCTCACCAATCCGCACGGCCATGTCGAACCCTTCAGAGATCAGCTCAACATAGCGGTTGTTCAAAACCATATTGACCGTGATGTCAGGGAATTCAGTTAGAAAGTCACCCAAGACGGGGGACAAGTGGTTCACCCCGAAATCTGTGGCCACCGATATGCGCAGCAATCCTGACGGGGCGGACTGCATGGATGTGACCAACGCGTCGGCCTCGCCGGCATCATTTAGAACGCGCCTTGCACGGTCGTAATAGGCCAAACCAATCTCGGTCGGGCTAACACGGCGTGTCGTGCGGTTCAAAAGCCGCGCACCAAGGCGGGCCTCAAGGGACGATACGTGCTTCGAAACTGCGGACTTTGAGATCCCCATCTTCTTGGCCGCGTCGGTAAATCCACCTTGGTCCACAACAGTGGCAAAGGCTTCCATTTCGGTGAGGCGGTCCATGCTCGCTCCTGTGATTAGTCATATCTGTTGGAGCTATGTTTGGACGTCAATTCAGGCACGAATGCGACGGTGCCGCGACAATAGGGGGGTTTTGTCGCGGACTGGTGAAGGCACGGAAACAACCAAAAAGTGTGAAGTGGCTGATTGCATTCCGCTCAAGCCCCTTATTATATGAGTTATGGCATATGATTATGACAAACTTTACGCAGATCAACCCAATGCGCTTGGTTTACCCACTGCCGCATTTGTTGGGTTTTTCGAAACATTCGATCAGCAATATTTGCGGGTTTTGGATGTTGGGTGCGGTCAAGGTCGCGACGCGCTGTTCATCGGGCGTATGGGGCACGATGTTGTCGGCGTTGATATGTCTGCCCACGGGGTACGCGATATGCTGGCCGCCGCAAAAGATGAAAACTTAAACATCACAGGCGACGTGGCCGACATCACGACATATACACCTAACGGGATGTTCGACGTGGTGCTTATTGACCGGACACTGCACATGTTGCCCAACACTGCCCAGCGCGACGTTCTGACGAAGCTAATTGCTCATGTCACACCAAACGGCTGGCTGCTTATTGCGGACGAGGCATCAAATATGCAGGCCTTTCGCGACGTGTTGACGGCATCTGATCAAACATGGACGATTGGCAAAGACGGCAAAGGATACCTTTTTGCCAAGCAGGCTACCTTATAAGGTAGCCGCCAATCGCGTCCCTTGATCGATCGCACGCTTGGCATCCAGTTCGGACGCCACATCAGCACCGCCAATAACATGACAAGTCCGACCCGCCGCAATCAATGCATCGGCCAAGCTGCGCTCGGACATTTGCCCAGCGCAAAGAACAATGGTGTCCACCGCGATCAACGTCGGGTTTTCACGGGCCTCACCATACGACACATGCAGGCCGTCCGCGTCGATGCGTTCATAGTTCACGCCACCGATCATCTTCACATTTTTCATCTGCAACGCAGCACGGTGAATCCAGCCTGTCGTCTTGCCAAGGTTTTTGCCCAGCTTTTGCGCCTTTCGCTGAAGCAACGTCACTTCACGCACAGGCGGCTCTGGCTGGGGACCAGCAGCCGTGACACCGCCGCGCACATCTTGAGGGTCAGCCACGCCCCATTCGGTCAGCCAAGCATCCAGGTCCACCGTCGGGCTATCGTCAGTCACCAAAAATTCGGCGACATCAAAACCAATGCCACCAGCACCAATAACAGCGACACGTTTGCCAACCGGCAGCTTGCCGCGCAACACATCTATATACGACAGCACATTGGGGCCATCTTGACCGGGGATCGCAGGATCACGCGGAATAACACCCGTCGCAATCACCACCTCGTCAAATCCGGCCAAAGCATCGACATCAGCAACTTCGCCCAGACGCAGCTCAATGCCCGCCTGCGCCACCATCGCTTCGTAATATGCGACTAAGCCCCAGAACTCTTCTTTGCCCGGAACCTGCTTGGCCATATTTAGCTGACCACCGATCTGCCTCGCTTTTTCAAAAATACTCACCTTATGCCCACGCTCTGCCAAGGCCAGCGCCGTCGATAATCCAGCAGGACCAGCCCCCACAACGGCAACAGTCTTGATCGTACCAGCAGGCGACAACACCAACTCGGTTTCAAAACAGGCACGCGGGTTCACAAGGCAGGTCGACATTTTCCCACTAAACGTATGGTCCAAGCAGGCTTGGTTACATGCGATGCACGGGGTGATCTGGGCGGCCTGCCCTGCAGCAGCTTTGGCAACAAAATCAGGGTCGGCCAAGAACGGGCGCGCCATGCTGACCATATCGGCGCAGCCATCCGACAACACATCTTCGGCGACCTGCGGCGTATTGATCCGGTTCGAGGTGATGACAGGAATACCGACCTCGCCCATCAGCTTTTTCGTGACCCAAGAAAACGCAGCGCGTGGCACGGACGTGGCGATCGTCGGAATGCGGGCCTCGTGCCAGCCAATGCCCGTGTTCAGGATCGTGGCACCAGCGGCTTCAATCGCTTTGGCCAATTGCACAACCTCGGCCCATGATGACCCATTCGGGATCAGATCAATCATCGATAAGCGATAGATCAGGATGAAATCGGCACCCACAGCCTCGCGGACGCGGGTGACCACCTCAATGGGCAAACGCATGCGGTTCTCGTATGAGCCACCCCATTCATCCGTGCGCTTGTTCACATGGGTGACAAGAAACTGGTTCAAGAAATACCCTTCGGACCCCATCACCTCCACGCCGTCATAGCCAGCTTGGCGGGCACGCACGGCAGCAGTGACAATATCTGATATCTGTTTCTCGATACCCGCAGCATCCAGTTCCTTGGGCACAAACGGCGAGATCGGGGATTTGACACCAGACGCCGACACGCAGTCTTGGGAATATGCATAACGACCTGCATGCAAAATCTGCATCGCTATCTTACCGCCAGCGTCATGCACGCGGTCGGTCACTATCTTATGGTTGGCAATGTCGTCGTCGGAAAACAGACCAGCGGCACCCGGGAACACACCGCCCTCAGCATTGGGGGCCATGCCGCCTGTGACCATCAAGGCAACACCACCACGGGCACGGGTCGCATAAAACTCTGCGACGCGGTTCCAGTCGCGGGTTTCTTCCAATCCGGTATGCATCGACCCCATCAAAACGCGGTTCTTTAATGTGGTGAACCCAAGATCAAGCGGGGCAAGCAGATGCGGATAAGCGGTCATAGAAAACTCCTGAAAATGTCAGTTACACAGTGCTCACAAGTTGACGCAAACGTCACTTAAAACGCAGCGTCAGGTCGTTTCAACACAATGCCTGCGAAATGCGCTTTTAAGCATGTCCAGCTCTTCGCGTAGTAATGCCATCTCTTCACGGATATCTTCGGCCAAGGCGTCGCCCGCGAGCAGGGTAAAACTATTCAGGGTCTCTCCGGTTTCGACATCAGAGATCACAAACGTCTGCACGCCGTCGGCCAAAAGATTGGCAGGGATCGGCACGTGCAACACCCAGTCATCTGATTGAGCCGCTTTCTTGACCAGTGGGCCGTCGACTTGCTCGCCTCGATGGGTAACTGCAATTTGGGGCGGAGCACCTATAATGCCTGTAAAGATACCCTCCCAAATGCCCGCGATCATGCGTGTCTTCGTCAATGTGACGGTCATTGCGATAAGCTCCTTAAATTTCAGCGCGCGTATAACGGCAGAATGTGATGTCGCGGATCGTCACTTGGTTCATCTCTGGGCTTTCAAAGATCAGATCCAGCCACATTCGCTCAATGCGCTTTTCGTTCAGCTCGGAATAACCCAAATCAAATTCGACCATGCTGTCTTCTTGACCATGCGGCAGTTCAAGAACCAATTGTTCGGTATTGGGGCCGTGTTTAATATTCAAACGGGCGAAAATCTCGATCGGCTTTTCAACCTCCATTATCGCATTCACACGAACGATATGGCGGCGCTGCAATCCTTCGCATGCGGTTTGCGGGGCGTCGATCACCACGGACAGAAAGCTGCCATCGAACCGGAACACATCCATACGAAGCCCAAACGGGGCTAGATCGGCCTCACGTGTATTGCGGATTTGGCGCAGAGTCAGTTCTGATATTTTGCAATCATGAAAAACAGTGACCTCTTCGCCGACGTCCATCTTGGACGGTACAGCTGACATGCCCTTGCGCGCCAACGGGCCGCGCCACAGACGCGGGCGCCATGACCATTCGGTCCCACCTGGACGGGTAAATGCGTTGGACCCGATCCGCGGCAAAGCCAAGCGGCTGTCAGCAACATGCATTAGCTCGTCAACATGGGCGCGAATTTGGCGGGCGCGGTAGCGCTGGTCGCGCAATACGTCCAGATCCGCAGACGTCGCACCGCGCGCAGCCTTAGCCCAGCGCGCGATCGCACTACGGTGCAATAAGCGCACAATCAGATTTTCACGTTTTTGCACCATCGCGATATTTCACCTTAGGACCAATAGGCCGGAAACCAACTACACACCCTATGCGCCAAACTGTTGACGAAAAGAAAACAATTGTTAGCCGTCAGCCGATGTATTGGCTGCAATCAACGCTGCGACGGCCTGTTCCAACAGGACAACGCCATCGCGTTCAGAAAGCGGGGCCGCATCAATGCCACGCACCGATACCGTGACCAAGCGATCATTCAGATCAAAAAAGCTACGCCACTCAGCGTTTTGCATACTCTCAATTACGGTTGCAGCGCTGTCAGTGAAATAAACAGACACGCGGGCGCCGTTCTGCTGAACCGTCGTGACAGTCACAGTCTCTGCATCACCCCCACGCGCCAGAATTGATGGGCCAAAAGCACCTGCAAGCACTGCGGCAAGCTCTGCCGGATCGCTTTGCACAATCGCAGAGCCGCTTTCGCCAACCTGCACCGTTGTGATCGCATTGACGACCGCAGCGGTATCTTTGACACCCAGCGTCGCGCAAGGCGCAAAAATCGCGAACCCTTTATCAGGGCGCGATGCGACTGCATCAGCGCAATACCCATTAGGTCCAACCGTCACCACATCGCCGTCAAACATTGCCAGCTGGGCTGCTGGCAAACCTGAACAGCCAGCAAGGGCCAGCGCGGCCCCTGCAAATACGATACGTGTCATCCGCACTAGATCAAAGATCCATGTAAATGTGACGCTCTTCGCGCGCACCCGGATGGGTCGTGGCCCCCAGACGGGCACCACCAACCAACTGGCTGTATTTCCACAGCGCACCAGATGCATAGATCGTTTCACGCGGGCCAGCCCATGCAGCACGACGGGCGGTCAGGTCATCATCGGAAATGTTCACCGACAGCTCGCCTGTGATCGCATTCATCGTGATGATGTCGCCGTTTTGCAGCATCGCAATCGGGCCACCATGTGCAGCCTCGGGGCCAACGTGTCCGACGCAGAAACCGCGTGTCGCACCAGAGAAGCGACCATCAGTGATCAGCGCCACCTTTTTGCCCATGCCTTGACCAGACAGCGCCGCCGTCGTCGACAGCATTTCGCGCATTCCCGGACCGCCAGCAGGGCCTTCGTTGCGAATAACAAGCACTTCGCCTTCTTCGTATGCACGGGCTTTGACCGCTTCAAACGCATCTTCTTCGCATTCAAACACACGGGCTGGGCCAGTGAACACTTGCTCGTCAGGGGTCATGCCCGCAACTTTTACAATCGCACCTTCAGGGGCCAAGTTGCCCTTAAGACCAACAACGCCACCGGTTTTGGTAATCGGTGTTTCAACAGAATAAATCACGCGACCATCTGCTTCGCCTTTGATCAGGTCCAATTCTTCACCCATCACGCGCCCTGTGGCGGTCATGCAGTCTTCATGGATCAGGCCCGCTTTACGCAGTTCCTTTAACACAACCGGCACGCCGCCCGCCTCGTAAAGATCCTTGGCGACATACTGGCCACCCGGCTTTAGGTCGACAAAATACGGTGTGTCGCGGAAGATGTCACAAACATCCGACAGGTCAAAATCGATACCAGCTTCATGGGCAATCGCAGGAAGGTGCAGACCGGCGTTGGTCGACCCACCTGTACAAGCTACAACACGGGCCGCATTTTCCAATGACTTGCGGGTCACAACATCACGCGCACGGATGTTCTTGGCGATCAGGTTCATGACGGCTTCACCGGACGCGACACCATACTGGTCGCGGCTCTCGTACGGCGCAGGCGCACCGGACGAGTTCATCAACGCAAGGCCAATTGCTTCGGACACACATGCCATTGTGTTAGCAGTAAACTGACCGCCACAAGCACCCGCAGACGGGCAAGCAACGCGCTCTAATGTCTCAAGTGCGGCGTCTGACAAGTCACCATTCTGGTGGCGGCCAACAGCCTCGAACATATCTTGCACTGTCAGATCACGGCCGATGTATTCGGCCGGCACATCCGCACCCGCATGCACACGACCGGGCAAAATAGAGCCACCGTAGATAAACACCGACGGCGTGTTCAAACGCACCATCGCCATCATCATACCAGGCAAGGATTTGTCACACCCAGCCAAACCCACAATCGCGTCATAGCAGTGACCGCGCATCGTCAGTTCAACGGTGTCTGCAATCGCTTCACGCGATGCGAGCGATGACCGCATACCCTCGTGACCCATCGCAATACCGTCAGTCACGGTAATGGTGGTAAATTCACGCGGTGTGCCCTTGCCCTTTTTCACGCCCATCTTCACGGCCTGCGCCTGACGGTTCAGCGAAATATTGCACGGAGCCGCCTCATTCCAGCAGGTCGCAACACCAACCCAAGGCTGGTCAATCGCTTCTTGGTCCAAACCCATCGCATAGAAATACGACCGGTGCGGGGCGCGAGATGGGCCCTCAGTGACGTGGCGGCTTGGGAGGTTTGTCTTATCGGTCATGGGATGGGTCCATTTTCGCTAGAATACTGTTGGAAACGGTCTAATTGGCACGACCCCACATGACAAGACGCAACATACTTGCGGCAAGACGGGGTTCGCTCTACTGAAAAGCCATAATACAACCACAAGGCGTCACATTATGACATTCCGCACCGCTGCATTCGAAGCCTACATCCAGCCTGCCCGCGCCAAACCACAGCTTTGGCGGCTGATCCTCGGGATCATCCTCGTTGTTGCGATCTTCTTGGGCGTGACAATCGGTTTATTTTCCCTCTCGGCTCTCCTTGGTTGGATCGGCATGACCGAGGCTGACGGCAACCTAAATACCCGCGCTAGCATGACCGTCGGATTGCTTACATTCATCGGCGGTATCTTTGGCGTTTGGGCGGCCGTAAAGTTCTTGCATGGCAGACCATTTCACACGCTGCTTGGGCCGGGCGCCACGCTCACAGGGCAACGCAGCGGCATCCGGCGGAATTTCATCATCGCGGCATCTGTCGTCTTTGCATTCCAAGCGATCACGATGACCGCCTCATCACTTTACTTTGGCACGGTGCCAAACCAACCGCTGCCAACGGTCACGTATATCACATGACCAACCGCTACGCCGCCCACCGTGCCTTTGTGCGCCCTGCCCTGAAGTCCCCAAATCAGGGGCCCGTGCTGGTCGTCGCCGTGTTGATGGAACTTATTTTCATACTGACCCCTACGTTTGTGGGGACGATGCTGCCTGATCGCTGGCTCATTTTGTACGAAACTGGCGCGACGCCGCTTGGTGTACTGGCGCAACTGCTGACCTTCGGGGTAATCGCGGCGGCACTGCTCTGGCTGGTGCGTAAATTCCATAATCGTGGATTCTGGTCGATGGTCGGGCCAATAGATGCCACCATACGCAACCTTAAATTAGCAGGGCTCGCGGTGTTTGTGCTGCTTGCGGTGCAAACGGTCCTGCCGCCGTGGATCGTATTCGCAGACCTTGTCGAAATCCGGCCCCTGACCAGTTGGGCGGTCTGGATCATTCCGACAATCGTCGTGCTGATCATTCAAACAGGCACAGAAGAGCTTTATTTTCGGGGCTACCTGCAACAACAATGCGCAGCACTGTCGGATAAGCCATGGGTCTGGATGGGGTTACCGTCGCTGCTGTTTGGCGCGGGGCATTATTTGAACGGGTTCGGGCCTGCGGACGGGGTGCTTTATGCGCTTTGGGCGACATTGCTTGGGCTGGCCTGCGCGGATTTGACAGCGCGCACAGGCAACATCGGGGCCGCAATCGGGCTCCATCTGTCCAACAACCTGTTTGCATTCATGATCGTCGGTGAAAAAGGCATGCCATCAAGCGGGCTTGCGCTATTCTTGTACCCAGCCACCGACCACAGCCAATTCGACTACGGGCTTCATACTTTGGCGCAACCTTGGGTCATCGGCGAAGTGATCGCGATCACCCTTATGATCGGGGTTATGTGGCTGGCCGCACGGGTCGCACTCAGGCGTTGATTGCATTTTGCGCCCCAGCGTCATATCTCAAACATGTAACCCAAGAGGCGCCCCATGAACTGGATCACAAACTACGTCCGTCCAACGATCAATTCGCTGTTTTCACGCCGCGAAGTGCCCGACAACCTTTGGACAAAATGCTCTGATTGCGGAACCATGCTGTTCCACCGCGAATTGGCGGATAATCTGAATGTCTGCACCAACTGTGACCACCACATGCCGATCAGCGCGCGTGATCGGTTAGCGTCAATCTTTGACGGCGGCGCATTCATAGACGTTGACGTGCCAGAGCCAGTCGCCGACCCGCTGCAGTTTCGTGATCAAAAGAAATACACCGACCGGATTAAAGACGCCCGCAAGAAAACCGGCGAACGCGACGCGATGCTTGTGGCAAGCGGTGACATGGGACGCACTGGCGTTGTTGTGGCTGTGCAAGATTTCTCATTCATGGGCGGATCAATGTCGATGTTCGTGGGCAACGCAATCGTTGCAGCTGCCGAAAAAGCGATCGAACTAAAACACCCATTGATCCTGTTTTCCGCGGCTGGCGGGGCGCGCATGCAAGAAGGCATCCTTGGCCTCATGCAAATGCCGCGCACCACAATCGCTGTGCAGATGCTCAAAGAAGCAGGACTGCCCTATATCGTCGTGCTGACACACCCGACCACAGGCGGCGTGACCGCGTCTTATGCGATGCTTGGAGACGTGCAAATCGCTGAACCCAACGCGCTGATCGGCTTTGCTGGGGCGCGCGTGATCGAACAAACAATCGGTGAAAAACTCCCCGAAGGGTTCCAACGGGCGGAATACCTGCTTGACCACGGCATGCTTGACCGCGTGACACCGCGCACCGCTCTAAAAGACGAGCTGGTGACAATCGTGCGTCTGCTGACAGGCCTTGATGCGCCTGTAAAAGGCGACCTACCTGCACCCGAAATCACTTCGGGTGCGACGGCCGAGATTGAGGCCACTGAGGACGCAAAAGCGTGATCACAGCCCTGATCGGTGCACTGACAGGGGGTGGCGTAATGGTCACCCTTTGGCGCACCGGCATGTTGTCAGAACGGTCTGGCCTTGCGGTGTTGCTTGCAGCAATCGCAGCATTTTATCCCGCCTTTGCAGCCCAAAATGGTGATATCGGCGAAACCGCACTGCATGTCGGGATTTTTGCAGCGTTCAGCCTACTGGCACTAATAGGGTTCCGAAACGGGGCCTATATCATCGCAGGCGGGTTGATCGCACACGGTGTATTTGATGCAGGGCTATACTTTCTTGGCGCGCCCGGCCCCACATGGTGGCCCGCATTTTGCGGTGCATTTGACATTGTCGCAGGGGGCGTTTTGATCCGGCTTCTGCAATCTCGGAAAGTTCCCCAATGACCGCTGGTTCTGACGCAATTCTCGCACGCATGATGGCGCTGCACCCCAAGGTGATCGACCTGACGCTTGATCGGGTTTGGGCGCTTTTGGAAAAACTGGACAATCCGCAAGACAAACTGCCACCCGTGATCCACCTTGCGGGCACCAACGGCAAGGGATCGACCCAAGCCATGATCCGCGCAGGTCTGGAACAGTCTGGCGCATCCGTACACGCCTATACATCGCCGCATCTGGCACGTTTCCATGAACGGATCAGGCTCGCGGGC
>CAJXTP010000020.1 GCA_913061335.1 uncultured Loktanella sp. | reverse complement strand
ATTCAGGCATACCGACTTGGTCATTGGCTTTGGCAGCAAGGCCGCCGCGATATCGCGTATTTCATCCAAATGCGTGTCAGCGAAGTATTTGGCGTTGATATTCACCCAGGGGCCCAACTTGGGCGCGGTGTCATGATAGATCATGCGCATTCGATTGTTATCGGCGAAACAGCCATTGTTGGTGACAATGTATCAATGTTGCATTCGGTCACGCTTGGTGGGACGGGCAAAGAAGACGATGACCGTCACCCGAAAATTGAAAATGGTGTACTGATCGGAGCTGGTGCAAAGGTTCTGGGCAACATCACGGTTGGGCATTGTAGCCGAATTGCGGCAGGCTCTGTTGTTCTTGAAGCGGTGCCTCCGATGAAGACAGTCGCTGGCGTGCCTGCGCGGATCGTCGGAGAGGCAGGTTGTGCGCAACCCTCACTGACCATGGATCAATTGCTCAATAGTTGTAACGACACCCAGAAATGAAAAAGGCCGGACGTCATGTCCGGCCTTCGTTCGTTTATGTGACGCTGGCTATGCCAGCATCATCAGAGGGTTTTCCAAATTATCCTTGATCGCATTCAGCAAATTCGCGCCAAGAGCGCCGTCGATGACACGGTGATCAACGGACAGCGTGGTTGACATCACCGTGCCTACGGCCAATTCGCCATCAGCGCCAACAATCGGCTTTTTCGTACCAGCGCCAACAGCCAAGATCGCAGCATGCGGCGGATTGATGATGGCGTCAAAGTTATCGATACCAAACATCCCGAGATTCGAAATTGCTAGGCTACCACCGGTATATTCATGCGGAGCAAGCTTGCGGTCGCGGGCGCGGCTCGCAAGATCTTTCATTTCTGCCGACAGCGCCGACAAGGACTTGCTTTCAGCATCTTGAAGGACAGGTGTAAACAACCCGCCCTCAATGGCGACAGCAACAGCCACATCGGACTTTTCAAACTGAAGCGTACGATCGCCAGCCCATACAGCGTTCGCTTGAGGCACCTGTTGCAGGGCCAATGCACAGGCCTTGATGATGAAATCGTTGACCGACAGTTTGATGCCGCGCGGCTCAAGCTGTTTGTTCAACTGGCTCCGGAACTTGAGCAAAGCATCAAGGTGGATGTCCCGACGCAGATAAAAATGCGGCACGGTTTGCTTGGCTTCTGTCAGACGGCTGGCGATGATCTTGCGCATACCATCAAGCTTGATTTCCTTGTGCGGGCGATCTGCATAGGTCTGCAGAACGGCGTCAGACGACGGACCAGTTGGTGTGGCTGCGGCAGAAACTGGAGCGTTTGCTACCGGTGCGGTAACCGCGCCAGCTTGGGCATTTTCCACATCGGCTTTGACAATCCGGCCATGTGGGCCAGAGCCTGCGACACTTGTAAGGTCTAAGCCTTTGTCAGCAGCGATCCGGCGGGCAAGCGGCGTCGCAAAGACACGCGTACCATCCTTGACGGGGGCGGCCTTCTCGGGGCTCCTTGCAGGAGCCACCTCGGCAGCCGCAGCGGGCTGCGGCGCTGGAACCGCCGTAGATATCGCGCCGATATCAGCAGCGGCTTCGCCGTCTTCCAACAACACCGCAATGACAGCGTTCACTTTCACGCCCTCAGTACCTTCGGCGATCATGATCTTGCCAATCACGCCTTCGTCGATAGATTCAAATTCCATTGTGGCTTTGTCGGTCTCGATTTCAGCTAAAATGTCGCCGGACGACACGGTGTCGCCCTCTTTGACATGCCATTTCGACAATGTGCCTTCTTCCATCGTAGGCGACAGGGCGGGCATCAGAATTTCTGTAGGCATCGCTTTCGTCTCCTTAACGGTAAGTTACTTTTTTGCAGGCATCGACAACGTCGTCAGCCGTCAAAAGGGCATGTTTTTCAAGATTGGCAGCATAAGGCATCGGCACGTCTTTGCCTGTGCAGTTGATTACTGGGGCATCAAGATAATCAAACGCCTCTTGCATGATAACGTTGCAGATGTAACCACCAACTGAGCCTTGCGGCCAACCTTCTTCGACGGTCACGCAGCGGTTGGTCTTGCGCACAGAAGTAAGGATGGTTTCAGTATCCATCGGGCGCAGCGTACGCAGGTTAACGACCTCAGCAGCGATGCCTTCTTCGGCAAGCTTTTCTGCGGCTTTCAATGCATATGTCACGCCAATCCCAAAGGTCACGATGGTAACATCGTCACCAGAACGCTCAATCTTGGCTTTACCAAACGGAATGGTGAAATCATCCATGACCGGTACGTCAAACGCCTTGCCATACATGATTTCGTTCTCAAGGAAGATAACTGGGTTCGGATCACGGATAGCGGTCTTCATTAGGCCTTTTGCGTCAGCCGCTGAATATGGCGTCACAACTTTCAATCCGGGAATTTGCATGTACCAAGCCGCATAACACTGCGAATGCTGAGCGCCAACGCGGGCGGCTGCACCGTTTGGGCCACGGAACACCATCGGAGCACCCATCTGACCGCCAGACATATACAGTGTCTTTGCAGCAGAGTTTATAATATGATCAATGGCTTGCATGGCAAAGTTAAACGTCATGAACTCTACAATAGGTCGCAACCCGCCAAAGGCAGCACCGGTGGCGATTCCAGCAAAACCATGCTCGGTGATCGGCGTGTCAATGATGCGCTTGGCACCAAACTCGTCCAAAAGACCTTGCGAAATCTTATAGGCGCCTTGGTATTCGCCAACCTCTTCGCCCATCAAAAACACATTTTCGTCGCGCCGCATTTCCTCGGCCATCGCGTCACGCAATGCTTCACGCACTGTGGTCTGCTTGACTGGAACATCAGCGGCCCAATCGGGGGTCGCATCCATGACAGGTGCAACAGGTGCGGCGGCAACGGTTGGCGCAGACGCGACGACTGGGGGCGCTGCGACCACAGAGGCAGCACTGGCTTCTGGAACGGCTTCGCCTTCTTCCACCATAATAGCGATAGCAGTGTTCACTTTGACACCCTCGGTGCCTTCTGCGATCAAAATCTTACCAACGATACCTTCATCGGTGGCTTCAAATTCCATCGTGGCTTTGTCAGTTTCGATTTCAGCCAGAATGTCACCGCTTGAAACGGTATCGCCTTCTTTGACCATCCACTTGGAAAGCGTGCCTTCTTCCATGGTTGGTGACAGGGCGGGCATAAGAATTTCGGTCGCCATATTTTATGCCTCCACTTTCGCGTAAATATCTGTCCAAAGCTCTTCTAGTGCGGGCTCTGGGCTTTCCTTCGAGAATTCAGCGGCCTCATTAACGATGCCTTTGATCTCTTTGTCGATTGCTTTCAGGTCGTCCTCGGACGCAAGTTTTCCAGTCAGCAACATACTGCGGATCTGCTCAATCGGGTCACGCTCTTCGCGCATTTTCTGCACTTCTTCGCGGGTCCGGTATTTCGCAGGGTCCGACATGGAATGGCCGCGGTAGCGGTATGTTTTGACCTCTAAAATATACGGGCCTTCGCCAGCACGGCAATGCGCAACTGCGCGCTCGCCGGCTTCTTTGACTGCCAACACATTCATGCCGTCAACTTCTTCGCCTTCAATCCCGTAGGCTTTGCCACGCTCCCACAACGAGGGGGATTTGGTCGACCGCTTCACAGATGTACCCATGGCGTACTGATTGTTTTCAATCACAAAAACAACGGGCAGGGACCAAAGCTCGGCCATGTTATATGTCTCGTAAACCTGACCTTGGTTGGCTGCGCCATCACCAAAATAAGCAAACGTTACATTGTCGTTGCCTTTGTATTTGTCGGAAAACGCAAGGCCTGCACCCAATGGAACTTGAGCCGCAACAATGCCGTGGCCGCCATAGAAGTGCTTCTCCTTAGAAAACATATGCATGGAGCCGCCTTTGCCCTTTGAAAAACCGCCCTCGCGGCCAGTCAGTTCGGCCATGATCCCCTTGGGGTCCATGCCACACGCCAGCATGTGGCCGTGGTCACGGTAAGACGTGACGCGTTTGTCGCCCTCTTTGGATGCAGCCTCTAGGCCCACAACAACAGCCTCTTGGCCAATATAGAGGTGGCAAAAACCACCGATCAAGCCCATGCCATATAACTGGCCAGCTTTCTCTTCAAAGCGCCGGATCATCAGCATTTCACGGTAGTGACCCAGCAACTCTTCAGCTGAGACATTTGACTTGGCAGCGGTTTTCTTAGCTGACATGCGCGTCCTCCATCGTATAAAGAAAATAGTTTAGCATTAAACTATCTCTATATTATCCGATCAAAGATTCCCAGAGCCAATGTTACGCCAAGTAAAACGCTGCAATTAATGGGGGTACCCGCTTAGCGAATAACAATCTCGTCTGCACGAATTAGACCCAGCACATCGCGTGACTGTTGGTCCAGCAAATCAAGATCAAGATAATTGTCGGACAACCTGTGAGTTAGATTTTCCATTGCGGCAACGTCTTGCTGCACAAGGATCAACTCCGCGTTGAGGCGCCGCTTTTCAGCCAGCACTTCACTGCGGCGGAACACGCCGTAATCACCCTGCACAGCGGCAAAAGTGAAATAGAGACCAAGAAGAATGGCCCCAATACAAAATATAAATGTGCCCATCGCGGGGCGACTACGTCGGTTCATTGCTCTGCCTCGATGTCATCTCTTATGGATGACTATGCAGGCAGATTCGCACATTTGATTCGCCTTGGGAATCCCCTTTGACGCAAAAAACGGTAACTTATGCGATAGAAGCCGTATAAATACCGTCAATCGTCGCCGAAATCATAGCGTTGAAATCATCGTCGGATTGTTTTGCAGACAGGCCTTGGGTCAATGCACGGCTAAACGAGCCAATAACGCCGGCATTCTTGGCAAGACGTGTATTTGCTTCTGATCGCTCATATCCGCCAGACAATGCAACGACGCGAATAACGCGGTTATGATTCACGCACTTTGCATATTGGTTTGGTTGCTCGGGCAATGTCAGCTTAAGCATAACATTTTGGTCAGCGGGCAGCGCGTCCAGATGGCGCAGCAACGTGGCCAATAGCAGATCTTCGGCTTCGGCTTTGTCGGCAATGCTAATTGTGATTTCTGGCTCGATGATTGGCACAAGACCGGCTGCGATTATTTGCGCAGCAATTTCAAACTGCTGGGCGACGATGGCTTCGATACCAGTTGGATTGGCGGCACTGATGACGGACCGCATTTTGGTCCCGAACATACCTGCATCAACTGCGCGCGCCAATAACGTATTCAAGCCGTCCATCGGCTTCATCAACTGCACGCCGTCATGTGCATCCATCAAACCCTTGTCGACCTTCAGGAATGGAACAACGCCTTGTTCGTTCCAAAGCGCCTGCGCTGCCGGCTTGCCGCCAATTTGGCGATCCATTGTCATCTCAAACAAAATCGCGCCGACAACTTTGTCACCCGTAAACGCAGGGGCATGCACAATCCGCGACCGCATTTCGTGGATCAGCGCGTACATTTCGTCGTCATTTTTATAAGCGTCTTCGGTGATGCCATACAGGCCCAATGCTTTGGGTGTAGACCCACCGCTTTGATCAAGTGCCGCGATAAAACCCTTGCCTGATGATATGTGCTCAAGTTGCGCTTGGTTGATCATGGGGCCCGCTTTCTGATGACTGAATACTCATTGCTTAGAAGGCTGGCCCCATGGGCGCAATTCTGATTACGCTACCGTTAGCGCAATCAGTTCTGTAGTGCCGCAATTCCAGGCAATTCTTTACCTTCCATCCACTCTAGGAAAGCGCCGCCCGCAGTGGAAATATACGTGAACTTGTCCGCTGCACCCGCTTGGTTCAGGGCCGCGACAGTATCACCGCCACCCGCAACCGAAATTAACTTGCCTGAATTGGTCAGCTTTGCAGCCGCCATCGCTGCTGCATTTGTGGCCGCGTTAAAGGGTTCAATCTCAAATGCACCTAGCGGGCCGTTCCAGATTAACGTTTTGGCATTTTCCAGAACGTCTTTGATATAAGCGACAGTTTCAGGCCCCGCATCCAAGATCATCGCATCGGCAGGGCAGGCGTCAGGTGCAACTGTCTCATTGTCAGCACCAGCCTTAAATTCACGCGCCACAACAATGTCGCGAGGCAGAATAATTTCGCAGCCCGCAGCCTCGGCCTTAGCCAAAATCTCGCGTGCAGTGTCAGCCAGATCATGTTCGCAAAGCGATTGACCCACATTCATACCCTGCGCGGCCAAAAACGTGTTCGCCATGCCGCCGCCGATGACCAGATGGTCAACCTTGCCAACCAAATTGCCCAACAGGTCCAGCTTCGAGGACACTTTTGCACCACCTACCACGGCGACAACAGGGCGTTTGGGATTGCCCAAAGCGGCCTCGAGCGCGGACAGCTCTTGCGCCATCAACCGACCAGCACAAGACGGGCGCAGCGTTGCAATCGCGTGGGTGCTGGCGTGGGCGCGGTGGGCCGCAGAAAACGCATCGTTGACGTAGACATCGCAAAGTGAGGCAAGCCGCTTGGCAAAGCCCATATCGTTTGCCTCTTCGCCGGGGTTGAAACGCAGGTTTTCCAAAAGCAAAACTTCGTCGTTGGTCATCTCCTTGACCGCATCGCGATAATCGCTGTCAGCAAACGTAATCGGCACGCCCAGCTCATCAGCGACAGCAGGGGCTACATGGATCAGGGACATTTCTTCGACGACTTTGCCCTTTGGGCGACCATAATGAGCCATCAAGATGACCTTACCACCAGCGTCTTGGATATCGTAAACTGTCTGTGCAATCCGCGCGATGCGGGTGATATCGGTAACTTCGCCGTTTTCCATCGGCACATTGATATCTACGCGGACCAGCACGCGTTTGCCGTCTAGGTCCATGTCATCAAGCGTCTTCCAAGCCATATCAGCCTCCGAGTTTAATCAATTTGACCTTTCATTGCGGCACAATGGCGCTGGGGTCAACCGGATGCCTTGTTCAATGGGCGTTTGGGCCATATGTAATGCCGCAACGATTTACAAAACCTTCAGGAGCCCAACATGGCCGAAATTCAAGATCCAGAAAACACAATCATCATGACACTGACTGGTGGCGAAGTGGTTATCGCTTTGCTGCCAGACGTGGCACCGCTTCACACCGCACGGATGAAGGAACTGGCCCGCGCTGGTACCTATGACAACGTGTCATTCCACCGCGTGATCGATGGCTTCATGGCGCAAACTGGCGACGTTGAGCATGCGAACATGGAAAAGAACTATAACCCAGGTCGCGCAGGTACTGGTGGGTCCGATATGCCTGACCTGACGGCTGAATTTTCCAAAATCCCACACGCACGCGGCGCATTGGGTGCAGCACGGTCATCAAGCCCGAACTCTGCAAACTCGCAGTTTTTCATCAGCTTCAAAGACAACGACTTCCTGAACGGTCAATACACCGTATACGGCAACGTCATGTCCGGCATGGAGCACGTCGACGCGATTGCTAAGGGCGAGCCACCTGTAAACCCTGATCGCATGATCAGTGTGAAAGTTGCCGCAGATGTATAAGCTGGGCGCAATTCTGGCACTCGTCGCTGGACCTGCGTTCGCTTCTGGTCTTGAGATTGACATCGCTGGCGAAGCCAATGGCACCATCATCATCGACTTGTTCGAAGATCTGGCACCGTTGCATGTGGCACAGATCACCGCGATTGCGGCCGAAGGGTCCTACGACGGCGTGGTGTTTCACCGCGTGATCGAAGGCTTCATGGCGCAAACTGGTGACGTGCAACACGGCAAAATGGGTGAAGACACCCGTCGCGCTGGTACCGGTGCGTCTGATCTGCCTGACATTCCGGCAGAATTCACGGACAAGCCTTTTGCCCGTGGCATCATCGGCATGGCACGCAGCCAGAACCCGAACTCTGCCAACAGTCAGTTCTTCATCATGTTTGACCAAGGTGATTTTCTGAACGGCCAATACACAGTCGTTGGCGAAGTCACATCCGGCATGGATATCGTCGATCAGATCAAGCTGGGCACTGGCGGCAACGGTGCCGTTGTTGGCACGCCTGACATGATGCAGGCGGTTCGCGTCACGCAGTAACGAAAACCGCATATCCCTCTCACTTCTTTGCGAGGGGGCTATGCGACCACGTAACAGGTAGGCACACTCTGGTTAACACTGGAGGAAACACCATGCGCCTGACCGCAACAATCGCTGCCTTTTGCACCATAGCCAGTACCGCGCTCGCGAGTCCCGAGTTTTGGGTGCACGAATGGCCCAACACCGACTTTGAAAATACGAGCGTCGAAAACTGGGTGGAAATCCTGTCTGGCGGCCCGTCCAAGGACGGCATTCCGGCGTTGTCCGAACCTGAATTTCGCAATGTTGCAGACGAAGACCGTCTGACCCCGCGCGAACCTGTTATCACGGTTGAGATCGAAGGGGCTGTGCCGCGCGCCTATCCGATCCGCTATCTGACTTGGCATGAAATCGTCAATGATACCGTTGGTGGCGTCCCCGTGGCGGTCACATTCTGTCCGCTATGCAATTCTGGCATTACATTTGACAGGCGCACCGCCGCAGGCACGCTGACATTCGGCGTATCGGGCAAGCTGCGCAATTCGGATATGATCATGTTCGACCGTGAAACCGAAAGCTGGTGGCAACAAGCCATCGGAGAGGCAATCGTGGGCGACCTGAACGGCACAGAGCTGACAAGCCTGCCATCATGGATGGAAAGCTGGGATGTTTTTGCAGCCCGCAACCCCGACGGCCTCGTGATGGACATGCCCGCTTTCAACCGCAACTACGGGGCGAACCCCTATGTGCAATACGACAGCTCTTTTCAACCATTCCTGTATTCTGGCGAAAGACCACCACATGATATTCCCGCACTCGCCCGTGTCGTGCGTGTTGGCGACCAAGCATGGCCACTGACACGTCTATCGGAGGAAGGCACGGTATCTGAAAACGGGGTGACACTGACATGGGTTGCCGGCCAAGCCTCTGCTCTCGACAGCAAGCGTATTGCCGACGGAAAAGAAGTGGGCAATGTGCGGGTGCGCGACGCAAATGGCGCTGACGTTGCCCATGACGTGATGTTCGCATTCGCATTCCATGCGTTTTGGCCTGAAGGCGAATGGATGCTCGGCGGCGATTGACACTAGTGCTTTATGGCACTTCAGTTGCCCTCACAGGTTTCGCTCGCTTTCAATTATGTCGCAATCAAGATCACTATTGGCGGCACTTGGGGCGGCATTTTGCAAATCAATCGCCTGATTAAGTCCCGCAAAACGTCTGCGTGACGCGCTCGTCCACCGCGGGTGCACGGGCAAAAGCCGCAGTTGCATTGGTCACAGGTGCATAGGGCTCGGTCACCGCTGCCAGCAAGGCATGGAACGGGCCAAAGTCACCGTTACGGCCTGCAATGATCACGGCCTCGACCTGATGATTGCGCGGAATGATCACTGGATTGGCTGCCGTCATGATACCGACGTCATACCCACGCGCCTGCCAACGGGTTGACCACGCCCCATACGCGTCCCTGTCGGTAAATTGGGCGGCGGAATTGGGACCCGCCAAATTGGCAAAAGTATTGGTGAAATCAGCGCCGTTTTGCTGCATCAGCGCCAGCAGATCAGTTATCAAGGCACGGTCGTCCTCGGACGGGTCCACCAATCCAAGCTTGGCACCAAAGGCATTAATCCACTCCGCCTCGTAATGCGTTGGAAAGGCGTTGATAATCGTCGTGAACTCTTCGATCGCGGCATCTTGATCTGGCATCAATGGGATAAGCGAGGTCGCAAATTGCGCAAGGTTCCAAACCGCAATACGTGGCTGGTTTTCATAGGCGTAGCGGCCTTGTCGATCAATCGCGCTGAACACGCTTTGCGCATCATAAGCATCCATGAACGCGCAAGGGCCATAATCAATCGTCTCGCCTGCAATTGACACATTGTCGGTGTTCATCACGCCGTGCACAAATCCAACCGACATCCATTTCGCGATCAATGAGGCTTGGGCTTTGGTCACGGCCAACAGTAACGCGGCCGGACTATCTGCATCCGAATAATGCCGGTCAACGACATGATCGAACAGCGCCGACAGGGCCTCAATATCGCCGCGCGCAGCCATCAACTGAAACGTGCCGACGCGGATATGGCTTTGCGCCACACGCGTAATAATCGCACCGGGCAGGGGTTCTTCGCGCTGCACGGTTTCACCGGTAGTGACTGCGGCAAGCGCACGGGTTGTGGGGATACCCATCGCATGCATCGCTTCGGATACCAGATATTCGCGCAGCACTGGCCCCAGCCAAGCGCGCCCATCGCCAGACCGCGAATACGGCGTCGGGCCGGACCCCTTAAGCTGAATATCACGGCGCACACCGTCAGTGCCCAGAACCTCGCCGAGCAAAAGCGCGCGGCCGTCGCCCAATCCGGGATTCCAATTGCCAAATTGATGACCTGCATAGGCAGATGCAAGCGGTTCTGACCCTTCAGCCACTGCGTTGCCTGCAAATACATCGCGCGCAGCAGGCGTGGTCAGCCAATCAGGGTCAATCCCAAGGGCATCGGCCAACGACGCATTGGTGACGATCAGCGTCGGATCAGGAACCGCTTTTGCGGTCTGGCGGGTAAACATCTGCGTGGGCAAGTGCACATAAGAGTTGTTGAATGGGATCATCACAACATCTCCGTCATGACACGTGTATCTGCCGTGTTGCCAAACCCAACGCGCGCGCAGAATCCAGCAAGGCGGGCATTGTCGTCGACGCGTACCTGCAAGGCACGCACGCCAGCTTGGCCCAGTGAACGGGCGATGGCATGTAAAACTTCAGTACCGATCCCGCGGCTGCGTACGGAGGGGCGAATAAACACCTCTTCGACCCAGCCTATCATCCCGCCTCGTGGTACTGACCAGCCAAAACTGACCATCACATAGCCAAGTGGCGCGCGTGCTGGCCCAATCAGCCAGACAGCGCCCAAAGGTGAGCCTTCCAACAAGGGTGCTGTCACAGAAGTACGGTGGGCGTCATCATAGGGTAAGCCAATTTCTTCGTGGAAACGGCCCATCAGGGACAAAAGTCGGTCATCATCGGCTGGACCCGCAAGGTTGATGGCAGTGCTCATAGGCGCGCCAAGCGATCCGCAAGCAGAGCGAAAAATCCATCTGAATCCAAATCACCCATGAACATCGCATTGGGAGCACGGTCAGTCACGCGCCACCAATCGGCGACGGTCATGCCAAGTGTAAGCTCGGACGTTGTTTCAATTTCGACATTCACGTGACGGCCAGTAAATAGCTCGGGCTGGATCAAATAGGCGATAACACAAGGGTCATGCAGCGGCGCACCCTCTGATCCGTATTTTTCCTTGTCGAACCGCTCAAAGAAATCAGTCCAAGCGGCAACCATATCACCGACCTTTGTGCCCATCGCGCGGAACGCATCAACACGGGGACGCGTGGTCAGCGCTTTATGGGTTACATCAAGCGGCATGACGACGATTGGCACACCGCTGTCAAATACGATTTTCGCGGCCTCTGGATCAACATAGATGTTGAATTCAGCTGCAGGTGTGATGTTTCCGACCTGAAAATAGGCCCCGCCCATAAGTACAATTTCTTGAACCTTTTCAACAATTTCCGGGGCGTTGTTAAATGCAGTTGCGATATTCGTCAGCGGTCCAAGCGGGCACAGCGTGACTGTTCCGGCGTCATGCGCGCGCAGTGTCTCAATGATATAATCAACCGCGTGTTGTTCTTGTAACGGCATCGTTGGATCGGCCATCTGAGGACCATCAAGACCGGTTTTGCCGTGCACATGCTCTGCTGTGACCAGCTTGCGCACCATCGGGGCATCGCAGCCTGCAAATACTAACGTGTCTGGCTTGCCCGCCAATTCGCACACGATCCGCGCATTCTTTTGCGTTAGGGGCAGCGGCACATTACCTGCCACCGCTGTTACGCCCAAAACGGCAATTTCATCAGGGGACGCCAGCGCCAAAAGAATGGCCACAGCGTCGTCTTGTCCGGGATCGGTGTCGATAATGATTTTGCGGGGTGCCATGGTTTTTGTCCTTATAGTCAAAAACAATAGTGCCTTGGTCAGCCCTGTAGGGCAAGGGGTCAGACGCGCCCGTGGGCCGCAAGCTGCGCATGTAACGCAGCCGTGTCCGGATGCCCAAGCTCTAGCGCAAAGATATAGGCGTGGGTCAGGTAAAAGCAGGCCGCGTCAGTGTCGTGTGCCGTTTCAGCCGCAAGCGCATACAGCGTTACGAGGGCAGGCTGGTCATGGCGCGCATGTGCGTCCAGCAATTGCACATCAAGCCCACTCATGCGTCTTGTTTGGCGCGGTGATCTTGCACTTTACTCGCGACCCAATCGTGGAAGTTATGCGTTGGCCCGTCCATTGCGGGGCTAAAGCGACCCCCGTCAAACAGTGGTGAATGGCGGCCCTTTTGCATGCCTTCAACGACAAAAATGTCTTCCTCAAACACGCCTTTCCACTGGACCGCATTGCGGCTGCGCATGTGTTCGGACGTATCGGGCTGCGCGTAATACAGGTGGATATGTTCGGTTGTCGACGACAGCGTATTGGGCTGCAAAACAATGGAAAAACAGTGGTCCCGCTGCGCGCCCAGCAACACGTTTGGATAGATCGCGATATATTCTGCGCCGGTATCCCACTTGTCAGATAGCCCATCAAAGTCAGGGAATACGACGTCATCAGGCCCTTTAAGTTGTTGATAAACCAGAGTTCCTTGGCCGGAATATTTACCTTGTTCTTGGATGTTATAATGATCCTCAAGCCGTGAATAGCTGTTCAAACCGGGGTGGACCCACGGCAGATGATAGCTTTCGCAATAGTTCTCGATCGCGAGCTTCCAGTTGGTTGTCAGGCTCAGGTCAAAGTGGCTTTCGGTGCCGCCGTGATACATTGGTTTGTCGAATTCTTTCCAACGCGCCAGAAGGTCGGCGTGCACGACTTCAAACGGTTCAGCGTTGCCGTCGACATTGATGAACACCGTGTCAAACCAGATGTGGCTGCGGACTTCCGTGAGGCCAAGGTCGTCTTTGTTAATCGCTTCATGTGTATTGTGACCGGGGCCGCCAACGTGCGGCGTGCTGATGAGTTTGCCAGCGGTGGAATAACACCATGAATGATAAGGGCAGCGAATTGCGCCTTCGATCTTCTTTGGTTCGGACACGAGGATCATGCCGCGGTGGCGGCAGGAGTTTTGGAAAACGCGGACTTTGTTTTCGCGATCGCGCACTAATAGTAAGGGGATTCCTAGGAATTCTATCGGTTTTGCGTCGCCAATTTCAGGCACGTCAGCGGCAACAGCGAGGCCGGCCCATGATGCAAAGAGGACGGCGTATTTCTCTTCTTCAAAGATGCCTTCGTCGATGTAATGTTCGTTGGGCAGGCCTTGGGCGCGCTCAATGGGTTGGCGAACGGCGGTCAGATCATTGCGCACGTGGTCATTGGCCATGGGGTCCATCCTTTGCTGTGTTAACCCCAGTTTACAGCAAGATGGCGTCGCATTCCTTGTCTTAGCGCGACAGAGATTTTCATCACAGCGACATGCGTGCGCCGCGCCTAAAGCAGCGGCGCAGCGCGGTTTTTAGGTGCCGCGTGACAAGGCGGCGATGCCTGTGCGCACGACTTCGGTGAGGCCCAAAGGACGCATCAATTCGCCGAAAGCATCGATTTTCTCGGAGGTGCCAACAACTTCAAAAACGAACGATTCCAACGTGCTATCGACCACATTGGCGCGAAATATGTCCGCAAGCCGCACGGCTTCGATACGCGCATCGCCTTTGCCTGCAACTTTAAACAACGCCAATTCACGTTCCACGGAGGGGCCCTCTACGGTGAGGTCATTGACCTTGTAAACAGGCACTATCCGGCCAAGCTGCGCCTTGATCTGTTCAATCACTTGCGGCGTGCCAGAGGTCACGATTGTAATCCGGCTTTGGTGGCCATGATGGTCCGTTTCAGCGACGGTCAGGCTTTCGATATTGTAACCACGCCCAGCAAACAGCCCGATTACACGCGCAAGCGTACCCGGTTCGTTTTCAACCAGAATGGCCAGCGTGTGCCGTTCAACAGTATCCTCATAGGCAGCTTTGAGGTTGTATGCGGAGTGGCTGGTCGAGCCCTTTTTGATATTCAGTGCGGACATCAGATCAGCCCCTTTCGTGCGGTAAGTTTTGCATAAGTTTTGCATATGTTTTGCATAAGCCTACACCAAGGCCCCGCCAGCGCCGACAATGGCGTTGGCTGTGTCGGCGTTTTCGCCCAAGATCATGTCATTGTGCGCCTTGCCTGATGGGATCATCGGGAAGCAGTTTTCGTGCTTTTCCACCAAGCAGTCAAAGATCACCGGACCGTCGTATGTGATCATTTCCATGATCGCATCGTCAAGATCATCGGGATCGGAACAGATGATGCCTTTGGCGCCAAATGCTTCGGCCAATTTTACGAAATCAGGCAGGCTTTCGGACCAGCTGGATGAATAGCGCTCGCCGTGCAGCAGTTCTTGCCACTGGCGGACCATGCCAAGCCGTTCATTGTTGAGGATGAACTGTTTAACTGGCAGCTTGTACTGCATGGCCGTGCCCATTTCTTGCATGTTCATCAGCCATGATGCTTCACCAGCCACGTTGATGACCAGACCTTCGCGGTGCGCCATTTGCACGCCGATGGACGCAGGGAAGCCGTAGCCCATAGTGCCAAGCCCGCCGGACGTCATCCAGCGGTTAGGATTTTCAAAGCCAAGGTACTGGGCCGCCCACATCTGGTGCTGTCCAACTTCGGTGGTGATGTAGCGGTCGTGTTTCTTGGTCAGTTCTTCGAGCCGTGACAGCGCGTATTGCGGTTTGATGATTTTGCCAGTTTGCGTGAACTTCAGGCAATCAATGCTGCGCCATGTGTTGATCTGGTCCCACCAGTTAGAAACACCTTCGGCGTTAGTTTTGCGACCGCGTGATTTCCAAACCTTGAGCAAGTCTTCGAGAACATGCGCGATGTCGCCAACGATTGGTATGTCGACGTGGATCACTTTGTTGATCGACGATGGATCAATGTCGATATGCGCCTTTTTGGAATGCGGGCTGAATTTTTCGATAACGCCTGTGATCCGGTCGTCAAAGCGCGCGCCAATGTTGATCATCAGATCGCAGTCGTGCATCGCCATGTTGGCCTCGTACAACCCGTGCATACCGAGCATACCGAGCCAATTGTCGCCAGACGCTGGATAACAGCCCAAGCCCATCAGGGTCGATGTGATCGGGAAATTCGTCGCCCCAACGAGTTCACGCAACAGCTGTGACGCCGCATCGCCGGAATTGACGACACCGCCGCCTGTATAGAACAGAGGTCGTTTTGCGGTTTCCATCGCCTTCACCAGTTCGGTGATCGACGTGATGTCGCCTTTAACTTGCGGGCTATAGCGCGATTTTCGTGCCTTTTTGGTGGTATAGGTGCCAGTGGCGAACTGCACATCCTTTGGGATGTCGACAAGAACGGGGCCGGGGCGACCAGCGGTGGCGACATGGCACGCCTCGTGGATGGTGCGCGCCAGATCGTCGGTGTCTTTGACAAGCCAGTTGTGTTTGGTGCAAGGCCGCGTGATGCCAACGGTGTCGGCCTCTTGGAACGCGTCAGAGCCGATCATGAAGGTCGGGACTTGGCCCGTCAGAACCAGAATTGGGATACTATCAAGCAGGGCATCGGTCAGGCCGGTAACAGCGTTTGTTGCACCGGGGCCAGATGTCACCAATGCAACACCGAGTTTACCAGTGGAGCGCGCATAGCCTTCGGCTGCGTGCACCGCACCTTGTTCGTGGCGCACCAGAACGTGCTGAATGTGATTTTGCTGAAAAATCTCGTCGTAGATCGGGAGGACGGCACCACCAGGGTATCCAAACACGACGTCCACGCCTTGGTCTACCAAAGCTTGAACGACCATTTTTGCGCCTGTCATGGCTTTTGTCATATCACTCGCGTCCTTTGCGATTATCAATTCGTTTACACACAAAAAAGCCCCCGAGGGTATCGAGGGCGCATGGGAACCTTATGGTTAAACCGTTACCGGCCCATGCGCTGTTGTCTTAGAATGACGACTAGTAGGTTCATCGATCAAAGTCCTTTGTGTTGGCGTGATATTATGCGCGGTGTTCCTAGGGGTCAACCGCTCAAGCGCAGAAAATGTCGTTTGAGCGGCTGTTTTAGCAACTTTATTTCCAAAGGTGGCGGTGCCTCTAGGGAAATGGACGGTTAGCTTTGTAATTTGTCTTGGGTCTGTGTGTCGAAGTCTGACGCTTTGTGCCGTTCACGCAGTTGTCCTTCAAGCGGGCCGATTGCTTTGTTGACCATCGCACCGCGGATATAGGCGGGCCGACTGCTGACGTCATTATTCCAACGGATGACGTTGGTGTATTCGTGCACAGACAGGAATACGCCAGAGTTATAGGCGTCACCTTCGACAAGACGTCCGTACCACGGCGCAGTTGCAATGTCGGCGATCGTGTAGTCGTCGCCTGCGAGGTATTTATTGTCGGCGAGATGTGTGTCGAGCACGCTAAGTTGGCGTTTTACTTCCATTGCGAAGCGGCTGATCGGGTATTCGAACTTTTCGGGTGCATAGGCGTAGAAGTGCCCAAAGCCGCCGCCAAGGTACGGGGCCGCGCCTTGTAGCCAGAACAGCCAGTTCAGGGTCTCGGTCCGTGCAGGGCCAGACGCTGGTAGGAAGGCACCGAATTTTTCGGCCAGATACACCAAGATTGCACCGGATTCGAAAACCCGTTGACCAGTGTCGTGATCGCGCAGGGCAGGGATCTTGGAATTTGGGTTAATGTCGACAAAGCCGGAACCGAACTGGTCGCCTTCCATGATGTTGATCAACCATGCGTCGTATTCCGCGCCGTGCCCAGCTGCGAGCAATTCTTCCAGCATTACAGTCACTTTGACGCCGTTTGGCGTAGCAAGAGAGTAAAGCTGCAGGGGGTGGTCGCCAACGGGCAAGGTTTTGTCATGGGTGGCACCTGCAATAGGGCGGTTCAGCGCGGCCCATTCGCCGCCATTCTCTGCGTCCCACGTCCAGACTTTTGGGGGCGTGTATATATCTGTCATGGCTATCGTCCTTTTGTGAGTGTCAGTCGCATTTAATGGCCATGTGCGTGAATACAACATGCACTGGGCGCACAATGGCTGTGCATATCAGTTTGGCTAAACGCCTGTCCCTTGTAGCACGCCATTTTCAAGCGCGTAGCGGGTCAGCCCTGCCGTGGAATTGATATCAAGTTTACGTTTAATGTTCTTGCGGTGGGTTTCCACGGTGCGCACCGAGATATCGAGGTTAATCGCGACCTCTTTGTTGGATTTGCCTTGGGCAAGTTCAAGCAGAACCGTCTGTTCGCGCCCTGTCAGGGTTTCACGGCCATCGCTGATGTTTGGCGCGAGGGCTTCGGCGGCACCGGTACACAGATAGTTGATTCCCGTCATCACCGTGTCGATGGCAACGCGAATTTCGTCAGTGGGCACATCTTTGAGCACATAGCCCTTGGCACCGTGCCGCATTGCGGTGGCGATATATTCTGGGCTGTCGTGCATCGACAGGATCAGGATGCGCGTATCGGGGCGAATTTCTAACATTATCTCGGTTGCGGCCAGGCCAGACAGGCCGGGCATGTTCAGATCCATCAGCACAATGTCGGGGTTAAGCGTTATGAGCTGGTCAACTGCGTCTTGGCCGTTGTTAAGGGTGCCAACGACGGTGATGTCATCATAGGATTCCAAGATCGACTGAATGCCTTCGGTGACCATAGGGTGGTCATCAACGATCAGAATGCGAATGGTCATGGTGCTTTTACCTTTTGCTCTTGGGGGCGCAGCATATGCGTAAGGGGCACGCGGGCTTCTATGGTGGTGCCTTTTGCGCGCTCAGAGGTGATCCTGATTGTCCCGCCTAGCTGTTCAATCCGTTCTTGCATGTTGCGCAGACCCAAGCCGCCGGATTTTCGGGTCTGCTTAAACCCTTTGCCGTTGTCGGTGATACGCAGCAGTGCGCCATTGCGCTGTCCCTTTAGGCTGGCGTCTATTGATGTCGCCTGTGCGTGCCGATCAATGTTCGTCAGCGCCTCTTGTGCGATCCGGTAAAGCGCGATGCGCGCCTCTTCGTCGAGCCGGTTGCGAAATACGACGGTCTCGAACGTCGCATCTATGCCTGTACGGTTAGAGAAGTCGTCGATCAGCACCTTAAGCGCGGGGCCAAGCCCAAGGTCGTCGAGAACACCGGGGCGTAGGTCACGGCTGATGCGCCGTACCTCTTGGATCGCCCCTCCTAGCCCATCAATGCCTTTGCCCAGACTTTCAGAAGCGCGCACGTCACCCAAGCCAAGCCGTCTGCGCGCAAGTTCAAGCGCATAGCGCACGCCCACAAGCATCTGGTTGATCCCGTCGTGCAATTCACGCGCCACGCGCCCGCGTTCTTCCTCTTGGGTGTCAATGATCCGTTGGGTGAGATCCTTGAGCTTGGCATCTGCAAGCCGTCGTTCACGCAGGTTGATGAACATACCAGACAAGAACACCCCGATAAGCGCCGCAATCGCAATGCCCACGATGTAATAGGACGTCTGCCTAATCCGCGCCTCAACATCTGCCCGCGCATCGGCCACGGTTTGCAAGATATCCCCGATGAAGACCCCAGTGCCCACAACCCAGCGCCAGTCTTGGAGCCCGTTGACGTAGACGAACATACGTTCGGTCACCCCGTCAGACGGTTTGGGCCAGTCAAAGCTGTGATAACCACCACCGCTACGCGCAATACGGATGAGCTCGTCAGTGATTGGCACCCCGTTCACGTCTTCTAGACCTGACCAGTTTTCACCGATGAGAAATGTCTGGCGCGGTGCCACGAGGTTGTTGCCTTCATAGTCGAACACAAAGAAATAGCCGTCTTGCCCGTAGAGCATTGAGGACAGTTCCTGCGTGACTTGCAACTTTGCCGCCTCGTCCGTGGGGCCCGCAAGCCCGTAGGTGTTCACAATCGCGGTGCGCGCAATGGACAGGTAGTTTTTCAATTCGTCGCGTTTGGCTTGGATCAGCTGTTGTTCGAGCCCTTTGATTTCGCGCTCTGCCAGTGACCGCGACTGGTTGGTCACTACAAATGAAATCAGTGTCACGGCCAGCACAAGCGGCAGCGAGGCCACAAGGAAAACCTTTTGGCCGTAGCTGAATTCAAACAGGTCACGCAAGCGCTGGGCAATCGTCGACATGCTACGCGGCTAGCGGAGAATCAGGGGCGGGGCAAACGGTTCTGCGAATTCATGACGGGGGAAAATATCCTGTTAGCGCATAACAATTTGGCGAATACTTGCAAAATCATCACAATTAGCCTGATTTCTACGCAGTACTACGCATATTACATCGCTCGCTCGCTCGCTAGGCTCTGGGGACTGAGAGATCAGCCGATGGCGTGGGGGAGGAGCCTCTAGCCGTAGGACAATACCATTGGGAGGATACTAAATGGATCGTCGTTCTTTTCTGAAAAATTCCGCACTTGGTGGCACTGCTGCCGCCGCAACAGCACTTGCTGCACCTGCTTATGCGCAGGGCAACCGCACGCTGACGCTTGTGACAACGTGGGGCCGTGGCCTTGCGGGTGTTCATGACGCCGCACAGCGCGCTGCTGATAGCATCACTGCAATGTCCGGTGGAAGCCTGACTATTGATTTGAAAGCTGCCGGCGAACTTGTTGGTGCGTTCGAAGTGTTTGACGCTGTGACATCTGGTCAGGCTGATATGTACCACGGCGCTGACTACTATTTCATCAACCAGCACCCTGCGTATGCGTTCTTTACATCCGTTCCATTCGGCATGTCCCCACAGGAACTGTCCAACTGGTACTACAACGGTGAAGGCCATAAGCTTCATTCCGAGCTGGGCGAAATCTTTGGCTTGAAATCATTCCTTGCGGGCAACACTGGCCCACAGGCTGGCGGTTGGTTCTCGAAAGAGATCGCTGGTCCAGAAGATTTCCAAGGCTTGAAGTTCCGTATGCCAGGTCTTGGTGGCCAAGCGCTGGGCAAGATGGGTGCATCTATCCAGAACCTTCCAGGTGCTGAAGTGTATCAGGCGCTTGCGTCTGGCGCGATTGACGGCACTGAGTGGATCGGCCCATGGGCAGATGAAAAAGCTGGTTTCCAGGAAATCACCAAGTTCTATTACACAGCTGGTATGCACGAGCCGGGCGCTGGCCTTTCGCTTGCGACAAACCTAGATGTGTTCAACAGCCTGTCCCCTGAGCACCAGAAGATCATCGAGATCGCAGCTGCTGAATCGCACCAGTGGAACCTTGCACAGTTCATGAACAACAACGGTGCGGCGCTTCAGCGTTTGCAGGCCGGTGGTGTTAAGGTTCTGGAATTCCCTGACACGGTTTGGGATGCAATGGGCGTTGCTGCGATTGAAACGATGGACCAGTACGCTGGCGATGAATTGTATGACCGCATTCGTGCTGATTACAACGCATCCATGGAGGCTTCTTCCGGTTGGATCCAAAAGTCCGAAGGTGCGTACCGCGCCCAGCGTGACCGCGTTATGGGCTAAGGCCTAATTGAGTGGGGGCTGCGTTTGTGGCCCCCATTTATTTTGCGCGCTGATGACAGCTGCGCAAAGATTTCGGATCACGGGGGGGTGACCAATGGGTTTGGTCGAAGCATGGGGTGGTAACGCTTTCGGATGGTTCTTTGCACATCTGTTAGAGGCTCCTTTCAATTTATACACAGCGTTGATGAACACGCAGCTTTGGCTGGCGTGGGTTCCGCATATTCAACTTCGCGGCAAGATCACTGATCTGGATGCCGCTGAAAGCCTGATCCGGTTTATCTATTACGGCGCCTCTTGGGAGCTGCTTTTCATAATATTATTCGCCTTTTTGGCCGTCACGATCATCGGGGTGATCCGCAATAGTTTCATGTGGGGCTGCGTGCGGTTTCTGGAAGGTATCGGCAACACGGTGGGCCGATTGGCCGCGTGGTTTGGCCTGCTGATGGTGCTTCAGCAAATCCTGATCATCTTTATGCAGCGCGTGTTTGCGGTGTCTGAGATCACCCTTGGATTTGGCATGTCGGTGACCCATGACGTCAGCTGGTGGGCCGAAGAGCTAAAGCTATATAACGCCCTGATCGTGTGTCTGTGCGTGTCTTACACATTTGTGCAAGGCGGCCATGTGCGCGTTGATCTGGTTTATTCGGTCGTCAGTTTCCGTGTGAAGCGCATCATCGATATGCTTGGTAGCCTTGTGTTTATGATCCCTGCGGCGGGGCTTACGTTCTTTTACGGTTGGTTCTTTTTGTGGCGCACGCTTGTTACGCCAAAATTGTCGGCGTCAAACACGTTCAAAGATCTTGATCAGTTGTTGCCTAAGGCGCGCGCGCTGCGCTGGAATGTTGAAACCATCGGGTTTTCGCCCAACGGATTTAACGCGTATTTCTTATTCAAGTTCCTGTTGGTGTTTTTCACCTTCCTTGTGATCTTGCAGGCGATTGCGTTCTTCTATCGGTCTTATCTCGAGCTGCGCGAAGGCCCAGCAAGCGAAGGCCGTTTCCTTGATAAAGACACGCTTGGCGATCCTACCGCCGAGCTTGTCGCAAAAATTCACTAGACGGGGCGGAGTTAGATATGCTTTTCGGATTAGATGGCGTCGAAGTCGGCCTGATCATTGTGTTCCTGACCCTGTTTGCAGGGATTTTATCAGGGTTCCCCGTCGCATTTGCGATTTCTGGGTCTGCTGTGATTTCATTTGCAGTGATTGCCGCGCTGGATAACGGCGGGTTGCTGACCCACTTTGCGGTCGATAAAAATTCCGCTGATTATGCCAGTTTGATTGCTGAGGGTATCAGGCCTGATGCGATCTCGGTCTTCAGATATCCTGATTTGCCCAGATATGCGTCAGAATTGTTCCCGCAAGGCTGGGAACAGGCGCTGGACCGGAATGTCGGTTTCCTCGTGAACCGGATGAACGAGCGTGTGTTGGCGCTGTCTCTTATACACATCTCCGAGCCCACGAGACCTCTCTACATCTC
>CAJXTP010000019.1 GCA_913061335.1 uncultured Loktanella sp. | reverse complement strand
ATTTTCCTCGATCCACTATTTTCCGAATTCGCATGGTTTTACCGCCCACAACTGCTGATCAAAGGCGCGCCTTTGGTGCTGATCGCGATTGGGCTTAGCTTTGGTTTCCGCGCAGGTGTCTGGAATATCGGCGCCGAGGGCCAATACATCATGGGGGCCATTTGCGGGGCTGCCGTGGGCCTCGCATTCCATCCGATGGAATCGCGCCTGATCTTTCCGCTGATGGTTTTAGGTGGCGCATTTGGCGGCTGGGCATGGGCGATGATCCCTGGTGTTTTGCGGGTCAAATTTGGCACAAACGAGATTTTGGTATCCCTGATGCTGGTCTATGTGGCCGAACAATTACTGGCGTCCATGGCGCTGGGTGCGATGCGTAACCCCGAAGGCATGGGCTTTCCGGGCAGCCGGAACTTGGCGCAATACCCAAGTGCGACAAGCTGGATCAATGAGAGCGCAGGCATGCATTGGGGCATCGTCGCGGCATTCATCGCCGTTATCTTTGCCTATGTCACCCTGTCGCGGCACATCTTTGGGTTCCAAGTTCGCCTAGCTGGGCAAAGCCCGCGTGCTGCAACCTTCGCCGGCGTAAACCCCGCCCGTATGGTCCTGATTTGCCTTGGTATTTCAGGTGCGCTCGCCGGATTGGCTGGCCTATTCGAAGTCTCAGGCCCTGCCGGTCAAATCAGCATCGATTTTAACGTCGGTTACGGGTTCACCGCGATCATCGTGGCGTTCCTTGGACGGCTACACCCAATCGGTATTCTGCTGGCGGGTGGCTTAATGGCCCTTACCTATATCGGTGGCGAGATCGCACAATCCAATCTGGGCCTACCGGGGGCCGCGATCCAATTACTGCAAGGGATGCTTCTGTTCTTCCTGCTCGCGGTGGATATGCTGACCAATTACCGGATCAAATTTGGCAAAGGAGGGACCGTCTGATGGACCTGTCATCAATCAATCCAATCCTGCTGCTGGCCTCGCTTATGGTCGCTGCAACCCCGATCCTGCTTGCCGCAATCGGTGAACTAGTCGTCGAACGCGCAGGTGTGCTGAACCTTGGGGTTGAGGGCATGATGATCACGGGGGCCGTCTGTGGTTTCGTCGTGGCTGTCAGCACAGGGTCGCCATGGCTCGGGTTTATTGGGGCCGCCGTTGGTGGGGCATTCCTTGCGCTGCTTTTTGGCATCCTGACGCAATATCTGTTGTCAAACCAAGTGGCGACGGGCCTCGCGCTTACGCTGTTCGGGCTCGGACTGTCCGCGCTTATCGGCCAAGGCTACATCGGGATCAAAGCACCGTCTTTCCCCGACTGGCACATCCCATTGCTGGGGGACATTCCGATCATTGGCCCAATCGTGTTCCAACATGATCCAATGGTCTATGTCGGGCTGATCCTTGTGGCGGCGACATGGTGGTTCTTGCATAAAACCCAAGGCGGGCTTGTCCTGCGGGCAGTCGGCGAAAACCACGATGCAGCGCACGCGCTAGGCTACAAAGTCACCCGTATCCGCATCCTAGCGATCATGTTCGGTGGAGCCTGCGCAGGACTTGGCGGGGCATACCTATCGCTCGTGCGGGTCCCGCAATGGACCGAAGGCATGACGGCAGGCGCAGGCTGGATCGCACTTGCGATTGTGGTCTTTGCAGGCTGGAAACCGTGGCGGCTTTTGCTCGGTGCATATCTTTTCGGCGGGATGACTGTTTTGCAGCTGAACCTTCAGGCCGCGGGGCTCGCCATTCCGGTCGAATACCTTTCTATGTCGCCCTATATAGCCACCATCGTCGTATTGGTTATTATGTCGGCAGGACGGGCACCCGGCTCACTTGGCCGAATCTTTCACGCCTCACGTTAATGGCATCACCACAGTCCACTTTTTGGGAGAAAACTATGACTATGAAAACACTGCTTGCTGGGGCGACACTCGCACTTGGCTTTGCATCCGGCGCATTTGCCGATGCACATCAAACAAAGGTTGGCTTTGTCTACGTCGGGCCAGTTGGCGACGGCGGCTGGACATATGAGCACGACCAAGCACGCCTTGCGGTCGAAGCTGAATTTGGCGACGCGGTTGAAACCGTCTTCGTTGAAAGCGTACCAGAAGGACCAGACGCAGAACGCGTGATGTCCCAGATGGCGCTTGGTGGGGCTGACCTGATCTTCACAACATCGTTTGGCTACATGGACCCGACAATCAACGTCGCAGCCAAATTCCCAGACGTGAAATTCGAGCACGCGACTGGCTTTAAGCGGGCTGACAACGTGTCAACATACTCCGCTCGTTTCTACGAAGGGCGCGCCGTTCAAGGTCACATCGCGGGTCAAATGACCACGTCCAACATCATCGGCTACATCGGCTCGTTCCCGATCCCAGAAGTTGTGCGCGGCATCAATGCAGCCTACATCCACGCCAAAGCTGTTAACCCTGACGTCGAATTCAAAATTGTCTGGGCTTACACATGGTTCGACCCTGCAAAAGAAGCAGAAGCCGCATCCGTGCTGATCGAACAAGACGCCGACGTGATCCTGCAGCACACTGACTCCTCTGCACCACAGGCAGCAGCACAAGCCGCTGGCAACGTTGTGACATTTGGTCAGGCATCCGACATGGCTGAATTTGGTCCATTCCCACGCGTATCATCGATCATTGATAACTGGGCACCATATTACATCGCACGGACCCAAGCGGTCATGGATGGCACATGGACAAGCACAGACACATGGGATGGCATTGGCGCTGGCATGGTCGGCATCGGCGACATCTCATCGGCTGTTCCTGCTGAAATCAAAGCCTCCGCAGAAGCGCTGCGCGACAGCCTTGCAGACGGTTCATACCACGCCTTTACAGGCCCAGTGAACAAGCAAGACGGCTCGGCTTGGCTGGGTGCAGGCGAAACTGCTGACGACGGCACATTGGCTGGCATGAACTTCTACGTAGAAGGCATCACAGGCGACGTTCCACAGTAAGCCTATAAGCCAATAAATCTAAAAAGGGCCGTCCTGTTGGATGGCCCTTTTGACGTTTGGCGGTCGGTTTTGACACAAGGGCGATGCGCTGGGCCAGAACGGATCGCGCTGACCGCGTTTGGCGCACAGGGTTTTGCGTGCCAGCTTCGTTCCACATAAAATCGGCGAATGCAGCCGGACATAAAATACGGGGGAAAACATGATAACTTCGACAATGAACGGCGCACAAGCGCCAGCGACCAAATTCGCAATCAGCCGTGGCAAAATTATATGCGCCGTCGGCTTTTTGCTGGTGTCAGCTTGCGGGGCGCACAACCACGGGGATGAGTGTAACCCTAATTCCCACGACGGAGACTTCAGACACGCGGCCAGCTCCGGTTTTGAAGGGGAGACCACATTTTATGGCCACACGCATGGGCAGACGATGCTTCCTGCCGGGCCTCTTACCGGAAGTCCGAGTTCTGTGTGCGGCAGCCGTGCACAACCCATTCCTTCCCCAACAGCTGGAAAAGGCTTCCCGACGGCGCTAACACCCGCCGCTATCGGAGTTATCGCGCCATTGATTGTAAAAGTCCTGTCTTCAGGTTCGCCGGCAGTCACAACCACCCCGTGATCGCTCTGGCCGTAATCCCGCGCCGTTTGTTTTGCGCCAATCTCCCAATGGTAAATCACCAGCCCGCACATAACCATGACCGACGCGAAAGATTGTAGCAAAGTCTGACGATTGACCACATAGTCGCCTTCCGACTTTTCGAAAACCTCGGCCCCGTTGATCCGACCTGTGTCGCAAGAGCAATGATTGCGCAGCAAGGCGCCCATAATAACGGACGACCCCGCGGGCACCATCGGGTGCTGGTGTGCATAATGTCTCACTTGGGCCAAGCTCGGCCAGTTCACGCGCAATCGAAACGTCATTTTGGCGCGCACGAGGGTCTTGCGGAAAATCCTACAGGAATGCAGCTTGCTGGCCGCGTGGCCAAAAGGGCCGACAAAGGGTGCATCGTACGCACCCCATCAACCCTCGGATTGCCAATTCAGTTTTTGGATATATGCTACGGCATCAGGCAGCGAGGACCTCATGATTGCGCACATGCTCAAATCCATAACTTTTGTTTCAGCGGCGAATTTTGCTTGGACTGCAGGCGAACGAAAGCGACGCCTGTCGGACGGCAAAGTCACACGTGTGATCATGTTTTTGGGACCAGCACAGACCATTTCGCGCGCGCGCCACCAAATGGAAACACGTGACCCTATGGTAAATCCGCTATGCGCCCGCTCCTGACGCGCCTGTGGGCCAAACGCAGAATCATCGCCTTCTACGCCGTGCTCTTGCTTTGTGGATGGCTGCTTGGCGGAGTCCTCAGGGAAATAACAATCCCCGAGATGCGCGCGATGAGCGATCCCACCATTCATGGCATGGTGATGGGCGCATTCACTCTTTACGTTGTTTTGGCGGCGATCCCATTTGTTCCCGGTGCCGAGATCGGCTTCACACTTTTGTTGGTTTTCGGGGCTCAGGCGGCACCTTTGGTCTATTTCGGCATGGTCGGATCATTGGTGGTCGCCTACATTATCGCGCGGCTTGTACCTGCATCAGCTTTAAGACGCGCTCTCGATTGGTTTGGCCTCAAAAAGGCGTCAAACCTCATCTCAGAACTTGACGCAGTGAACCGCGAAGACCGACTGAACTTGCTCTCACAGATGATGCCATCCGGCATGAGCCAACATTTGCTACGCCACAGATACCTGCTATTGGCGGTCGCTCTTAACACACCAGGGAATTCACTTATGGGCGGCGGCGGCGGGCTGGCGTTCGTCGCTGGCGCATCTCGGCTCTTCCCGTTCTGGCCGTTCCTCATAACGGTGATCTGCGCAGTGGCACCTGTGCCTCTATTCTTTTTGTTGACCTCGCTTTGACAGCTGACGCACGGCGATGCGTTTGTACAACTACCCTATTGCTGTAAGCCCAAAGGCGGCGTGGCTGAAATCAAAGGCGACCGTATTTTCTTCTACGACGCTGAGTGCAGTGGTGAAGGGCCAGTCTCTCAAAGTCGCATCATGATCATGCGCACTTCTGCCGCTTTCTGCGCAGTGCCGACAGCGGTTAACCCATTGCCTCCCCCTAGCGCGCATGCAAATCTGGCGCACATGACACACCTCACCACTGCCTCAGGCGCACACGTATCCACCACCACATTTGGCACAATGCAGTTCGGCGGCAACGCGGACGCAGCGGCCAGTCGCGCCATGTATGACGCGGCCCGCACTGCTGGGATCACCCATTTTGACACTGCGGTGATGTACGCCGACGGCGCATCCGAAACCTTGCTCGGGCAGTTCATAAAATCAGAGCGTGACGCGATCTATTTGGCGACCAAAGTCGGCTATATCGGCGGTGCATCACGCGCCAACATGACCGCCCATTTTGACCAATGCCGCAAGCAGTTGGACCAAGACAGCGTTGACCTGTTGTACCTGCACCGGTTCGACGACGACACCGACCTAGAGGAAACGTTCGCTACCTTCGCGGACTTCCAGCAGCGCGGGTTGATCCGGCATATCGGCGTGTCCAACTTTGCGGCATGGCAGATCATGAAGGCGCAGTCCGTGGCGCAGAAACTCGGCACCCGTATCGATGTGGTTCAACCAATGTACAACCTCGTGAAACGGCAAGCCGAAGTCGAAATCTTTGGCGTCGCAGTAGACCAAGACATCAAAATCGTCCCCTATTCGCCTCTTGGCGGCGGCTTACTGACAGGCAAATACGCACGCGGCGAGACCGGACGGATTACAGACAACGACCGGTACAACGCACGCTATGGCCAGACATGGATGCACGAAACGGCCCGCGATTTGGCGGCCCTTGGCACAGACATCGGCATCGACCCTGCAACGCTCGCGGTCGCATGGGTGGCAGCCCACGCAGCCAAACCATCACCGATCATTTCAGGGCGCTCCACGACCCAGCTCGCCCCGTCGCTTGCGGCTGAAAACTACACCATGGACGCCGATCTTTACGCACAGATCACAGCGCTTTCACCAACACCGCCACCCGCAACAGACAGGCTCGAAGAAGCATGACCGACTTCCTGATTATCGGCGGCGGCGTCGGCGGGACCTCCGCAGGCGCAGCCCTATCCAAACTCGGCACCGTGACCTTGCTAGAGGCTGAAACCGCACTCGCCTATCACGCATCAGGACGGTCGGCGGCCCTGTTCGAGGAAACCTATGGCCAGCCCTCAACAGTCGCACTAAACGCGGCCAGTCGGGCGTATCACGTCGCAAACGACTTGCTGACGCCGCGCGGCATTATGGCCGTGGGAACCGTTGACACCACCGATGCATTCCACGCAGACCAAACCCAAATGACCCTCGAAACCCTCAGCCCATCGGAGGCCAAGGCAATCGTGCCGATCCTCAACACAGACGTGATCACCCATGCGGCATGGAACACGGACGCGTGGGATCTGGACACCGACCGGATGATCCAAGGCTACGTGAAAACGATCCGCAGCAATGGCGGCTCGCTGCACACAAATGCTGGTGTAAGCGCGATCAAACGAACAGCCACAGGCTGGACCGTAACCACCAAGCAAGGCGACTTTAGCGGTGCCATCTTGGTAAACGCTGGCGGACCGTGGGCCGATCAAATCGCGGCAATGGCAGGGATAAAACCCATCGGACTGACGGCGTACCGACGCTCCATGGGGCGCATTCCGGCACCCGGTGGACACGACATGACCACGTGGCCAATGATCTTTGGCGCGGGCGAAACATGGTACTGCAAACCCGACGCAGGCGCGCTGATCGTGTCGCCAGCCGATGAACACGCCATGGACCCGCACGATGCATATGCCGACGACATGACACTGGCCGAAGGCTTCGCGCGCTACGAGGCCCACGTCACGCAACCCGTCACGCGGCTGTTGTCATCATGGGCAGGCTTGCGCACATTTTCGCCCGACAGAACGCTGGTCATTGGACCCGACAGCAGCGATGCATCGTTCATCTGGTGCGCAGGTCAAGGCGGCTACGGCATGCAATCAAGCCCTGCCGCTGGGCAACTATTAGCCGATCTCGTAAACGCAAAAACGCCCGCAATTGATGCGGGCGCAGTCGCGGCACTTCATCCAGCGCGGTTTAGTTAGCCATCAACGCGGATCGTTGCGTTTTTCGGATCATATGGGCTGTCTTCGACAATCTGGGCGGGCCACAGCTTGTCTTGGATTTTGACCTGCACATTGCGGCCAATCTCGGCGGCCTCTGGCTTAACGTAACCCATGCCGATGCTTTTCTCGAATGCGACCGAATAGCCACCAGACGTCAGACGCCCAATGCGGGTGCCGTCCATGTCATACAGCGCCTCGCGGCCCCACGGATCAGCGTCGCTTGGACCATCAATCAGCACCGTCACACACTTAGACCGAATGCCCGTCGCGGCCATCTCTGCCTTGCCGTTGAACTCTTTGCTCTGGTCAATAAACCGCGGCAAATCGGCCTCTGCTGGGGTCGCATCGCGGCCCAATTCGTTGCCAAACGCCCGGTATGACTTTTCCTGACGCAGCCAGTTTTGCGCACGCGCACCCACCAGTTTCATGCCATGCGGCTCGCCAGCTTTTTCAAGCAAATCAAACAGGTAATTCTGCATTTCCATCGGGTGATGCAGCTCCCAACCCAGCTCGCCCGTATAGGCCACGCGGATCGCGTTTACCGGACACATGCCCAGCTCGATTTTGCGGGCAGACAGCCAAGGAAACCGTTTATTGGACAGCGCCGTTTCAGGATCAGCATCCTTGATCACAGCCTTCAACACATCACGAGATTTCGGGCCAGCAATCGCGAACACACCCCACTGCGTCGTGACATCCTGAATTTCGATATAGCCAAATTCGGGCATCTTATCTTCGGCCGCTTTGCGCAAGAAATCCGCGTCATATTCGGTCCAAGCACCTGCAGACACAAGATAATAGCTATCCTCGCCGTTACGCACAATCGTGTATTCAGTGCGGGTCGTGCCAAGCGATGTCAGCGCATAAGTCAGGTTGATCCGGCCAATTTTCGGCAGCTTGTTACAGGTAAACCAATCTAAAAATTGGGTCGCACCGGGGCCCTTAACAACATGCTTCGTAAACGCCGTCGCATCAACGAGACCAACACCTTCACGGATCGATTTTGCCTCGTCCACAGCATGCTGCCACCATGCACCACGGCGGAAAGACCGACCATCCTGATCAAAGTTATCAGGCGCATCCAGCGGGCCATAATAGTTCGGGCGCTCCCAACCGTTCACAAACCCAAACTGGGCACCGCGGGCAGCCTGACGGTCATACGCAGGGGCCGTGCGCAACGGACGACACGCAGGGCGCTCTTCATCAGGGTGATGCAAAACATAGACGTGGTCGTAACATTCCTCATTTTTGCGGGCGGCAAATTCGGTGGTCATCCAGTTTTGCGAATACCGCTTGGGGTCAAGCGATGCCATGTCGATTTCAGCCTCGCCGTCGACCATCATCTGCGCAAGGTAATACCCCGTGCCACCAGCCGCAGTGATCCCAAAGCTGAACCCTTCAGCCAACCACATATTGCGCAATCCAGGTGCAGGACCAACAAGCGGATTACCGTCAGGCGTATAACAAATCGGGCCGTTGAAATCGTCTTTCAGACCGGATTCCTCGCACGACGGCACACGGTGGATCATCGCCATATACTGCTCTTCGATACGTTCTAAATCGAGCTGGAACAGATCGGCGCGGAAACTATCCGGCACGCCATGTTCAAAGCACGCAGGTGCGTTTTCCTCATAAACACCCAAGATCCAGCCGCCACGCTCTTCGCGGACATATGACTGGGCATCAGCGTCACGAATAACCGGATGCTCGGCATGGCCCGTAGCGCGGTATGCGACCAGCTCGGGATCCTGATCCATCACGATGAACTGATGCTCCACAGGGATCGCAGGCATCTTAATGCCCAGCATCTTGGCAGTGCGTTGCACGTGGTTGCCCGACGCGGTCACAACGTGTTCGGCGGTGATCACAACCTGCTCTTCGGATGGCACAAGGTTGCCACCCTTTTCCACCATCTTGGTGCAAGTCACCTCCCAATGCGTGCCATTCCAATGGAACGCGTCGGCCTGCCATTTGCGGACAATCTCAACACCGCGCTGCCGTGCACCCTTGGCCATCGCCATCGTCATATCAGCGGGGTTAATATAGCCGTCAGTCTCGTGATAAATCGCACCCTTCAAATCCTCAGTACGGATTAGCGGCCAACGTTCCTTAATCTGCGCGGGGGTCAACCATTCGTATGGAACGTCGCACGTCTCAGCGATCGACGCATACAACTTATACTCGTCCATGCGCTCTTCGGTTTGGGCCATGCGCAAGTTACCAACAACGGCGAAACCAGCGTTCAACCCGGTCTCAGCCTCCAGCGACTTATAAAAATCGACTGAATATTTGTGGATATGCGTGGTGGCAAACGACATGTTGAACAGCGGCAACAATCCAGCAGCGTGCCACGTGGACCCGGACGTCAGCTCGTCGCGTTCCAACAACATAACATCATCCCAGCCTGCCTTGGCCAAGTGATAGGCAATAGAGGTTCCGACGGCACCACCGCCGACGACAAGTGCTTTGACATTGGTTTTCATGGCCGATTCCTTACAGGCTGTGTGTTAGGGTCAAATTGCGCGAAAATACCCCGTCACGCCAGAACCAGCCGACCTGTCAGCGCATGATTGCGACAGCAGGTCGGGAAAACGATCGCTGACAATGGCCTAGTTGCCGCCGCCGCCGATAATACAGCGGCGCACACCGTTTTCGATCACACATACGCTTGCTGAACTTTCGCCTTGATTAATCGTGGTGCCGCGGCGAATGACCATGACCCGCGCAATCGTATCCGACGCCGGAAGCACGGTCTCCGTATATTTTTCTGGCAGCATATTGATCAAATCAATAACGACTTCTGACAAAATGGGATTGTCGTCGAGAAACCGCTCAGCGTCGCCTCGATCCTGAAGTCTGCGATTTTCCATTCCAGACAAAATTCTGCTCTCGTCACCTGTCCAAACGCGGGACGTCAACAGTAGGGCGCGGGCGTCGTATTCAATTTGGTTAGCAGTCGTCAAGGCGGGCAACGGACCGAGTAGCGCCAGAATATCAGAAGATACGCCAATGCCAGAGCCAAAACGTTCAAATGCGTCGGCCCACACCAGCACCCTGCGATCAATGATGGCATCAAGCAGATTGACGTCGTTTCTGGAGTAATCCAAACGAACCTTGGTCATCATATAGGCGCGGCGCGCGATCGATGGACCAGGAACAACTGTGCTTGGCTCGGCGTCACGTGTTTGAAACGCAACACTGATCAGCAGATGCGGTTCTGGTTCTGGCAACATGCCAATCAATTGCCCCATCGGAATTCCCTCGAGCACAGCCGCCACCGCAGCATCACTACTGTTGGTCAGAACCGTAAACACGAACATGTCGGCTAAGTTACCCTTGAAAACACGGAAATCAACGGGGATGTCATCGTTTGTCGTCGGGCTACTCACATAGCCCCTCGTCTCTTCAAACGGCACACCATGATGCAAAGCAAATGGGCCATCATGGCCAGAATTAAAATCAGACGCACTACGCAATTGTTGCGCAACCATCGCCATCATGCCTCCATGTACGGTGTTCGTGTTCAACTGGTCAGGCACGCGCATCATAAACGCGATCATCTGCTCACCACGTTTATACGTGATAGCAATCGCATTGCCGCGCCCACGGGCAGCATTGTTGAACCCCGTCAGCAACGTATTGGTCGAATCCTTTACCATCAGGCCACGCGAAAGCTTCGTTTGGGTGATCGCTTCACCATCAACAGTTTTATATTGGGTCGGGTACCAACCGCGCGGGGCAGCGGGTTCCATGCCAGAAATATCAAACTTAGGCGTGATGGTCGTGCGACCCGTCATATCATTAAACATCATCTGCACAGCAGCCATCATGCCCGATTCAACACCAGGAGCGGCCTCAACCACCGCACCATCCGCTGTCGTATCCATATTCATCTTTTGAAACGCCATCACCCCCATGGCACAAACTAAAAAAATTCCGCAAAAAAAGATGGGTGCAATAAAACGATTCATAATTAATTCCTGATTAAGTCGCGGCTAGGTTGCACTTGGACCATGCCCATTTTGTGTCCAAACTCAGAATATTTCGCGGCACTTGATACGCTGCGCCACTCGGTTTATTGAAATTCAAGGCCCCAATGCCAAGGACATAACCATGCAAATTTGCCGAACCATCGCCGAAATTCGGGCCGCAGTGGCGGACATGCACACAGTTGGCACCGTGGGGCTTGTGACCACGATGGGGGCATTGCACGCCGGACACTTGGCGCTGGTTAAAGCGGCGTCCGCGCATCCCAATGTGGTCGCGACGATCTTTGTGAACCCATCCCAGTTCGGCAATGCATCCGATCTCGACAGCTACCCGCGCACCCAAGATGCGGACCTCGCATTGCTGGAACAGGCAGGTGTCACCGCTGTTTTCATCCCCAGCGTCGCGGAAATTTACCCCGACGGCGATGAAACCATCGTCGAGACAACCAATCTTGCACATATGCTGCACGGGTTGATCCGGCCCGGACACTACCGCGGCGTCGCGACAGTCGTGACCAAGCTGTTCAACATCATCGGCGCCGATGCCGCCTATTTTGGCGAAAAAGACTACCAGCAACTGGCAGTGATCCGCACCATGGTCCGCGACCTGCACACACCCGTCGCAATCCACGGCGTGCCAACCGTACGCGAGGCCGACGGGCTGGCCATGTCATCGCGCAACGTGCGGCTCACCCCCGCCGATCGGGCAGCCGCACCAATCCTGATCGCGTCCCTGACCGCTGCAAAGGCTTTGTTGAAGTCCGGCGAAACCATCGAGACCACAATCGACGCAATCGCCGCCACAATCGCGTCAGAACCCCTTGCCACGCTGGGGGCAGTCGATATCGTAGACCCAATCACTTTCGCCCCTGCCATTGGAAAACCAACTGGCCCCGTGGGCATCATGATTTCAGCCAGCTTTGGCGACGTCATGTTGATCGACCAAAAGGAAGTCACACCATGAGCAGCCAACCCGAGAAAATCCGCCGCAATACAGTCCCACAAATCGCAAACCGGAAAGGCGGCGAGCCGATCGTCAGCCTGACCAGCTATCACGCGCACACGGCGGCGATCGTGGACAAATACGCGGATTTCATCCTTGTCGGTGACAGCCTTGGCATGGTCATGCACGGCATGGACAGCACCGTCGGCGTGCCGCTTGATCTGATGATCATGCACGGTAAGGCGGTGGTACGTGGCACCCAAAAGGCGCTGATCGTCGTCGACATGCCTTTTGGCACCTACGAAGAATCCCCCAACGTTGCCTTTCGCAATGCGGCCAAAATCATGAAAGAAACATCCTGCGGCGCGATCAAACTCGAAGGCGGCGCGCGCATGGCTGAAACGGTAAAATTCCTGACCGAACGGGGCATCCCCGTCATGGCGCACATCGGTCTGACCCCACAATCGTCACACGTCATGGGCGGCTTCAAAACCCAAGGGCGCGATGAAGACACATGGGCGACCCACATCGCCGACGCCCACGCAGTCACCGACGCAGGCGCATTCGCAGTCGTACTCGAAGGCATGGTTGAACCGCTGGCCTCCAAAATCACCAAACAGATCGCTATCCCGACAATCGGGATCGGTGCATCAGCCGATTGCGACGGGCAAATTTTGGTTCTCGAAGACATGCTTGGCATGAACCCGTGGACCCCGAAATTTGTGAAAGTCTATGGATCGCTTGGGCCGATGATCGAAGACAGCGTCAAGCGCTACGCCGCAGAGGTCAAAGACCGTTCCTTCCCATCAGAAGACGAAGTATACCGCTAAATCTGGTATTTCTCCTTGGAAACAACACACTAAATATTGAGGGGGAGAAGAAAAATATCTTCCCCCCTCGAAATTATGGCATTTATATGCTATGTATTCCTTATCGCTCGTTAGAAGCGAACTTTGAGGAGAACAGAAATGACCCGATCGACCCTGCTTGCGCTCGCCGCAATGTCGGTGTTGGGCGCCTGTATGGACGCCCAAGGCTCTTATGTAGCCGCACGCGCCGACAACGACATGCTCCGCTTTTCCGCATCAAATTACGTCCTGACGCGCGAAGACGCTCAGTAACATTTTGCCATGAAAAATGGCCCGCTGCGTGTTGCAGACGGGCCTTTTGTCGTGGGTCATAGCATTGAAGGCACGACCAAATCTGGTGGCCTGTGACCATCGGCAAACGTCTTAATGTTGATGATAACTTTCTCACCCATCTCGATGCGGCCCTCGATTGTGGCCGATCCCATATGCGGCAGCAGCACCACATTAGGCAGCTCTTTTAGGCGTGGATTGATCGCATTGGCGTTCTCGAACACATCCAAGCCAGCGCCCGCCAATTCACCTGCACGGATCATGCGGGTCAGCGCGTTTTCATCCACCACCTCGCCGCGCGACGTATTCACCAATACGGCATCCGGTTTCATCAGCTTTAGTCTGCGGGCATTGATCAAATGAAACGTCGACGGGGTGTGCGGACAGTTGACCGACACAACATCCATGCGGGCAACCATCTGATCTAGGCTGTCCCAATACGTCGCATCCAGCGCCTTCTCCACGTCAGGACGCAAACGTTTGCGGTTATGATAATGGATCTGCATGCCAAACGCAGCAGCGCGGCGGGCGACGGCTTGACCAATGCGGCCCATGCCCAAAATACCCAAGCGACGGCCACCAATACGGCCCCCCAACATCGCAGTCGGGCTCCAACCAGCCCAATCATCACCCTGCATAACGCGCAGGCCTTCGGGAATGCGGCGGGTCACAGCCAATATCAACGCCAGCGTCATATCTGCCGTATCATCGGTGGTGACACCCGGCGTATTGGATACCTGAATGCCGCGCTGACGGGCGGTAGATACATCAATATTATCAACACCTGCTCCGTAATTGGCGATCAATTTCAAACGATCTCCGGCACCAGCCAACAGGCCGGCATCAATCCGGTCGGTAATCGTGGGCACCAAAATATCGGCAGTTTTCATGGCCTCAGCCAATTCATCACGGGCCATTGGGGTATCATCATCGCGCAGGCGCACATCAAACAGCTCGCAAAGGCGGGTCTCAACGACATCGGGCAACCGTCGCGTCACGACAACACTTAAATGTTTACCTGGCATGGGATGCTCCTTTTCATTTTCAAATCGGCCGCGTCCTGTCAGATTGCAAGATACAGACGCGAGGCACAAGAACCCGCGCAGAAAAACGAGCAGTATTCACATGTTACGATCCATTTTTGGCTTGATCAAAATCGGCTGTCTGGCGCTATTTTGCGCAAACGCTGCCTACGGCGACGAAACAAGCGCCGTCTATGATGGTGAACTTGGGCCAGAGACCAACTTACCGATGCCGCGCTTCGTGTCGCTCAAGGCAGCCGAAGGCAATGCACGGCGCGGGCCATCGCTGTCGCAACGGATCGACTGGGTTTTCAAACGGCGCAACATGCCACTGCAAGTCGTGGCCGAATACGGGCACTGGCGACGGGTCATTGACCGCGAAGGGCTTGGCGGCTGGGTCCACTACGCCATGCTATCTGGATCGCGCACCGTTATCATCGGCCAAGACTTGGCTGTGCTGCGGGCGCGCCCCGACACAAGCGCCACCGAAAACGCAGTGGTCGAGGCAGGCGTCATCGCACGCCTTGGCGCATGCAACGCCGACTGGTGCCGGCTCACGGCTGGTGGGTACAAAGGCTGGGCGCAAAAATCCAAACTCTGGGGCGTGATGCCCGACGAATTGCGCGACTAGGCCACCAGATGAACACACCAAACACCAACCGCCTGAACCTGTCCGCAGGGGTGCTTTCCGTCACAGTGGCGCTGGTCTTGGTCATAGCCAAGCTATGGGCGCTGGGACAAACCGGATCGCTGGCAATCGCAGCGACCTTGGCCGACAGCGCGATGGATCTGATGATGTCGCTGGGCGGGCTTGCAGCCATCGCCTATGCGGCCAAACCTGCCGACGACGACCATAACTTTGGACACACCAGCGCCGAAGATCTCGCGGCCCTCGGGCAATCAATATTCATCCTGATTTCAGCCAGCATCATCGCAATCGCGGCGGTTCTGCGACTGCTCGACGACGACGTCACCCTCCCTGAACGCGAATCCAGCGGCATGGCCGTCGCACTGTTTGCGATCATCGTGACGTTGGGGCTTGTGGCATGGCAACGGCGCGTCGCACGGATCACGGGCAACCAAGTCGTCAAGGCCGACAGCCTGCACTATCTCGGTGACCTCATCCCGAACGTCGGCGCGATCATCGCACTGTTTGCGTCATCGCGTTTCGGGCTGGGATATGTCGACAGCGTCGTGGCCCTTGGGGCGGCAGCAATGCTGACGGTGGGTGCGGTGCGCATCGGCAAAACCGCATGGGACGCGCTGATGGACAGACAAGCCGACCCCGACATGATCGCCGCAATCGAGGCCATTGCCCGCGACTTCCCCGGTCTGCACGGCTACCACGATCTTAAAACGCGGGTCGCGGGCAGCCGCGTGTTTGTGAACATCCATATCGAACTTGATGGCGCGCAAACATTGAACGAGGCACATGCGATTGGCGCAGCCCTACGGCGCGCCGTGATCGCCGCCTACCCGCGCGCCGATGTGTTGATCCACAAGGACCCATATGGCGTGAAAAAACACCCCGACGACACGCGCTAAAACCGCTTATGCAAAACTTATACGAAACTTATGCAAATCATACAGCGGTTTCAGCCAGTCCACGGCCCTTTAACAGCGCCTCAACACCGGGCAAACGACCCCGAAATTGGGTGTATAATTCAGCCGCATCCACCGACCCGCCAGACGACAAAATCGTGTCTTCTAGGCGCTTGGCAAGGGCCGGATCAAACGGATCTGCGATCTCTTCAAACGCGGCAAATGCGTCGGCATCCATGACCTCGGACCACATGTAAGAATAGTACCCGCATGAATACCCGTCGCCCGCAAAAACATGGGCAAAGTTTGGTGTCGCATGTCGCATCCGAATGGCATACGGCATCCCGATTTCTTCCAAAATTTCAGCCTGCTTTTGCATCGGATCAGCGGGCGGCGTACCTTCATGAAACCCCAAGTCCACAAGGGCAGACGCGACATATTCAACCGTGCTGAACCCCATGTCATAGGTCGCAGCACCCAGCATCCGCTCCAGCAAATCAGTCGGCATCGGCTTGCCGGTTTCAGCATGCGTCGCGAACTCTGCCAACACCTCAGGCACCTCCAACCAATGCTCGTATAACTGGCTCGGAAGCTCAACAAAATCACGCGCCACAGACGTGCCGCTGATGCTTTCATAGGTCACGTCAGACAGCATCTGGTGCAGGGCATGTCCGAACTCGTGAAACAACGTGCGCGCGTCGTCATATGACAATAACGCAGGCGACCCCTCGGGCGGTTTGGCGAAATTACAAACGTTCACAACATGCGGGCGCACCTCGCCGTTCGCACGCGATTGCGACCGCATTGCAGAACACCAAGCCCCCGATCTCTTGGACCCGCGCGCAAAGTAATCACCAATGAAAACAGCGACATGCTCGCCCTTTCGGGTCACCTCCCATTGGCGCACATCCGCGTGGTAGGCGGGCGCATCAATGGGCGCGAACTCCAATCCGAACAGGCGGGTCGCACAGGCGAACGATGCTTCAATCATTCGGTCCAACTGCAAATATGGCTTCAGCTCTGCCTCGTCCAAATCATGTAATTCTTGGCGACGCTTGGCCGAATAGTACCGCCAATCCCACGCCTCCAGCGGGCCATCCCAACCGTCAGCATGCAGCATCCGTTCAAGATGTTTTGCGTCCGCCTCAGCCGCCGATTTTGCGGGCGTCCAGACATCCATAAGCAGTTTGCGCACCGCCGCCGGATCACCGGCCATTTCGGTCTCAAGCTTGTAATCCGCAAAGGTTTCATAACCCAAAAGTTGCGCGCGCTCATACCGCAACGCAAGCGTCTCGGCTGCAATTTCGCGGTTGTCCGTTTTGCCGCCATTCGCGCCTCGCGCGACCCACGCCTCATAAGCCTGATGTCGCAAATCACGACGATCCGAGAACTGCAAGAATGGCACAATGAGTGACCGCGATAACGTAACCACAGGCCCGCCCGCATCCTTCTCTTCGCCCGCAGAATTGGCCGTTGCCACAACAAAATCAGGCAAGCCCGCAAGCCCGTCTTTGTCCAGCGCCATGACCCATTCACGCTCGTCCGCCAACAGGTTCTGCACGAACGCAGTACCCAACACAGACAGCCGCAATTTCACGTCCCGCAACCGGTCCGCCTGCGCCCCGCTCAACAACGCCCCAGCCCGCACAAACCCCCGCCGCGTCAACATCAAAACCCGCGCCTGCTCGTCAGTCAAATCCAAGTCATCGCGGCGGGTCCACAAATCTTCAACCCGTTCAAACAAAACGGTATTTTCGGTAATCCAAGACCCATATACGCTTAGCTGCGGCGCGAAAATGCGCTGCATTCCCTCGCGGGCCGTGTTGCTGTCAGCCCCTGCAAGCGCATAAAACGCGCCCAAAACGCGGCCCAGCTGGGCATCAGCCAATTCCAACGCGACAACAGTATTATCGAACGTCGCAGGTTCCGCATTTTCGGCGATTTTCGTGATGTTCGCACGGGCCGTTTCCAGCGCCGCATCAACAGCAGGCGCAAAATCATCGTCTGAAATATCAGCAAAAGGCGGCAGGCCAAACGGCGTGGCCCAGTCGGTCAGCAGCGGGTTGGTCATGATAATTCTCCTGTTCCTCCCCAAGTTAGGGCGGCAACAAACCATTTGCCAGAACCTAGCCCTCGCTTTTTCCTAAATACTCACCTTCGCACCGCCACAAACCGCACAATCAGGTCGACGTTTGGCCCTCACAACCCGCACTTGAGAATACAGCGCGTCATAGATCATCAACCGCCCACGCAGGCTTTCACCCGCGGCCGTGATTTCTTTGACAGCTTCAAGCGCCATCATTGACCCGACCACCCCCGGCAGCGGGCCAATCACACCGGCCTCGGCACAGCTTGGCACCAATGCAGGGTCCGGCGCATCGGGGAAAATGCAAGCAAAACACGGAGCGTCCGATGCAGGGTCATACAGGCTGATCTGGCCTTCCCACTGGGTCAATGCCGCCGCAATCAGCGGCTTGCCCAGCGCGGCACAAGTCGCATTCACCAGATAGCGCGTCTCAAAATTATCGGTTCCGTCTAGCACCAAATCATAGCCGCCAATGATCGCCGCCGCGTCCTGCGCGGTCAAATGTCGCTTATAGGGGCGCACTGTTATGAATGGGTTTTGGGCGGTCATGGCATCTGCCGCCGATTGCACCTTGGGGTCGCCGATCCGTGCGTCGGTGTGAATTATTTGCCGTTGCAGGTTTGCGTTATCCACCACGTCATCGTCGATCACGCCAATTGTGCCAACACCAGCCGCCGCCAAATATTGCAACGCAGGTGATCCAAGCCCGCCTGCTCCGACAACCAAAACTTTCGCATTTCGCAGCGCCTTTTGACCCTGTCCACCGACTTCTCGCAGCATGATATGGCGGGCATAGCGGTCAAGTTCGGTATCTGAAAATCCTGCCTTTGGAACATCAGCAACTGGCTTTTCAGCCCGTCTTCTAACCATCCGCAGCAACGCACGATAGCCGAAGCCAACCGCCGTAAATCCTAGCAATAGCCCCCAAAGACGCACATCACCGCCCGTCGCTTCGCGCAACGGGTTGCCGTCGGGCAAAACAAGTTGCGCCAGCACGACCGCGCCAACCAGGATACCAATCATGGTCCAACGGGCCCGCTTTGGTGCGCCCATCGCCATGCCCATTCCCCAAAGAACGCCAGCCATCACGAAAACAACAATCATACGCCTGTAGACCCGAATCCATCGGCACCTCGGGTCGTGTCGTCCAACGTATCAACCACCTCAAACTCCGCTTGAATGACGGGGGCCATGACCATTTGCGCGATCCGCATCCCGTGTGTCACATCAAATGGCGCGGTCCCATGATTGATCAAGATCACACCCACAGATCCACGGTAATCGCTGTCGATTGTTCCAGGCGCATTAACCATGCTGATCCCGTGTTTCAGCGCAAGACCCGAACGCGGCCTGATTTGCACCTCGAACCCGTCAGGGATCGCCATCCTCAGCCCTGTCGGGATCAACCCGCGTGCACCAACCTCCAGCGTAACAGCCTGCCCATCAGGGAAGTTTGCCCGCAGGTCAGCACCCGCCGCACCGCTGGTTTCATAAGCGGGCAAGCCAATCGTTTGGTCGGCACCGTCGGCCCACGCGAGGCGGATCATCACGCCAGCGCCTCGGCCAGCTTGGCCGCAAGTTTAACCGCGACGGCGTCTTTGCTCATCCTTGGCCAATCTTCTGATCCGTTATCCATGATTAGCGTCACATCGTTTTCCGACCCGCCCATGATTCCTGTGGATGGCGACACATCGTTGGCCAATATCCAGTCACAACCTTTTCGTTTCCGCTTGGCCGTTGCGTTCGCGATCACATTGTCGGTTTCAGCCGCAAAACCAATCACCAGCTTGGGGCGTCCCGATGTCATTTGGGACACAGACTTAAGGATGTCTGGGTTTTCAGCAAACTCCAGCGTGGGCAATCCATTGCCGTCTTTCTTAATCTTAGAGTCGCCTGCGTTCGCCACATGCCAATCAGCCACTGCGGCGGCAAAAATTGCAGCATCGGCGGCAGGCGCATCTTGCACCGCCCTCAGCATTTCAGCCGCTGTTTGCACCTTGATCACACGCACGCCCATCGGTGGCGGCACATCAGCAGGCCCCGTTACAAACGTCACATCTGCACCAAGTGCAGCCAGCGCGCGCGCAATTGCGGTGCCTTGCGCACCAGACGATCTGTTGGCGATATAGCGCACCGGGTCAATCGGCTCGTGCGTTGGGCCAGACGTGACCAACACGTGCTTGCCCCTAAGAGGTCCATCCGCCAGCGCCGCATCAATCGCGGCCACTATCTCTAATGGTTCCGCAAGCCGTCCGGGGCCGTATTCGCCGCACGCCATGTCGCCTTCACCGGGACCGACAAACAGGATGCCGTCATCGGCTAATTGCGCCAGATTGCGCTGGGTGGCTGCATGTTCCCACATACGCACGTTCATCGACGGGGCCACAAGAACGCGCTTATCCGTCGCCAAAAGAAGGGTAGACGCCAGATCATTCGCCAAGCCTGCGTTCATCTTCGCCAGCAAATCAGCCGTCCCAGGGGCGACCACAATCAGGTCGGCGGCACGCGACAATTCAATATGACCCATCTCGGCCTCGGCTGTCAGATCAAACAGGTCTTGGTACAGCTTTTCACCCGCAAGCGCGGACACGCTAAGTGGGGTGACAAATTCGGACCCTGCTTTGGTCAAAACGGGGGTCACTTTGGCGCCGCGTTCGCGCAAGCGTCGGATCAGATCAAGCGCTTTGAACGCAGCGATCCCGCCACCAATAATCAAAAGAATATGTTTGTCAGCCAGCATGTCGTCGCCTCCGGTGTGCCCAGTGGCGACATTAGGGCAGAACGGGCGTTAATGACAATGCGTAGGGTTAGTGCAAAAAGTCGGTCACTTCTGGGCTTTGGGCTTCAAGCGACTTGCGCATCTTGCCAAATGCGGCGGCCTCAAGTTGCCGAACACGTTCCTTAGATAGACCGAGTTCGCCACCAAGGCTTTCGAGTGTGCGCGGATCGTCACGCATTTTGCGTTCGCGCACAATGAATTGTTCACGCGCATTAAGCGAGGTAAGCGCGGTCAAAAGCCACTGACGCAGGGTATCGTTGTCATGGTTGTTGGACACCGTTTCTGCCGCCTGTGGGCCATCGTCTTGCAGCGCATCTATCCATTCGCGGCCCTCACCGTCTGATGATTGGGTCACATTGAGCGAAAAGTCGGAACCAGACAAACGACCATCCATCATCTCGACATCATGCAACGGCACGCCGACCTCAGTTGCGATTGCCTGAAGCAAGATGTGGCGTTCGATTTTGTTGCCATCGGCTTCCGCCTCGCGTTCCAAACGGGCCTGCACACGGCGCATGTTAAAGAACAAAGACTTCTGGGATGACGTCGACCCTGTGCGGACCATCGACCAATTGCGCATCACGTGGTCTTGGATCGACGCCTTGATCCACCAAACCGCATAAGTCGAAAACCGGACACCACGATCGGGGTCGAATTTTTCGGCGGCCTTCATCAGGCCAACGGATGCCTCTTGGATCAGGTCGTTCATCGGTGCACCGTAACGCCTGAATTTAAATGCCATGGAAATCGCCAACCGCATGTAGGCAGTGATCAAACGGTGCAGGGCCGCCTCATCACGCTCATCGCGCCACGCGTAGGCCAACTTCAGCTCAGTCTCCGCATCCAATAGCTCTGCTTTCATTGCAGTGCGCGTAAAACCTTGATCAGAAAAAACAGGTGCAGCCATTGTATCGGGTCCCCAGACTTGTGATCGGCACTTTTCGTGCTAATTGTCTTTGTTACGTCGACCGCAACGTCTTGGATCAAAATCAATCGCATGAAACATTTGCCAAACCTCACATTTGTCCTAGGCGGCGCCGCTAGTGGCAAGTCAGCCTATGCTGAACTGCTTTGCACGCAAAGTGGTCGGGCCAAAATTTACATCGCAACCGCACAGGTATTTGATGATGAAATGGGCGCAAAAGTGACCAAACATCTGGATCAACGCGGCACAGCCTGGACCACAATTGAGGCCCCGCTTGACGTTGCATCTGCGTTGAAAACCGCCAGCGCCGACGATGTCGTTTTGGTGGATTGCGCCACTCTCTGGTTGACCAACGTTATCTTGGGCGATCACGATCTGGACGCGCATACCGGCCAGTTGCTGGCGGCGCTCACGTCATGTGCGGCCCCTGTGATTATCGTTTCAAACGAGGTCGGACAAGGGATCGTACCAGACAACGCTTTGTCGCGCCGGTTTCGCAATGCCCAAGGCCTGCTGAACCAAGAAATCGCGGCGCGTGCCAACGCTGTTGTCGCCGTGATGGCGGGCTTGCCGTTGGCATTAAAATGACGACGCTTTGGTTGGTGCGCCACGGACCGACCCACGCCAAGGCTATGATTGGCTGGACGGATCTACCGGCAGATTTATCAGACACCGCCGCAGTCGCACGTCTGCGCGCGGCCCTGCCAGATGCGCCAATCGTATCATCCGATCTGATCCGCGCGGTCG
>CAJXTP010000018.1 GCA_913061335.1 uncultured Loktanella sp. | reverse complement strand
GAGATGTAGAGAGGTCTCGTGGGCTCGGAGATGTGTATAAGAGACAGGATCAACGCCAGTGATCAGCTCGGTCACAGGGTGTTCGACCTGTAGCCGCGTGTTCATCTCAAGAAAGTAAAAATTACGGTCGCCGTCGACAATGAATTCGACCGTACCAGCAGACGAATAATCAACAGCCTGCGCCAATGCGACCGACTGCGCGCCCATAGCAGCACGGGTTTCTTCATCAAGGAACGGGCTTGGCGCCTCTTCGATCACCTTTTGCTGGCGCCGCTGAATAGAGCATTCGCGCTCGTGCAGATACACGCCATTACCGTGCTTATCGCAGAGCACCTGAATTTCGATGTGGCGCGGTTGGGTGATGAATTTCTCAATAAACAGACGGTCATCTCCAAACGAATTGGCCGCTTCATTCTTGGAAGACGCAAAGCCTTCGCGGGCCTCGGTGTCGTTCCATGCGATGCGCATGCCCTTGCCGCCGCCACCAGCGGAGGCTTTGATCATCACCGGATAGCCAACTTGGTTGGCAATTACGACGGCATGCTCGGCGTCATCAATCAGACCCATATAACCGGGCACGGTTGATACGTTTGCCTCTTGGGCCAGCTTTTTGGACGTGATTTTATCGCCCATCGCCTCGATCGCACCCTTAGGTGGGCCGATGAATGCGACGCCTGCGGCCTCTAACGCCTCGGCGAATTTGGAGTTCTCGGACAGAAATCCGTATCCCGGATGCACCGCCTCCGCGCCGGTCTGTTTGATCGCAGCCATGACTTTATCAATCACGATATAGGACTGGTTTGCGGGGGCTGGTCCGATGTGCACGGCTTCGTCGGCCATTTTCACATGCAGCGCATTGCGATCCGCGTCCGAATAGATCGCGACCGTTTTGATCCCCATCTTTTTGGCGGTCTTAATGACGCGACAAGCGATTTCACCACGGTTAGCGATCAGAATTTTCTTGAACATTTCAGACGTCCTTCAAAAGCAAAACCGCCGCGCACAGGGGTGTCCTGCGGCGGCGGTTTCATTTATTTTCATCGAATAGATTAGGCGTGTGACCTTAGAGGTCGTTGACAAGTGCGCCGAAAAGGCCGCCCGCAAGCGCGCCTTCAACACAGTTGTTGTTACCGATAGTTTCGCCTGCAACGCAGCCAATGCCAGCCCCAACAAGCGCGCGCTCTGCGTCGTTATTGAGACAAGCCGTGAGGCCAAGGAACGCGGTTGCCGCGAGAATGTAAGATGTTTTAAGCATGAAAAAATGCCCCCATTTGTTTGATTACTATGGGTAAGGTTAATGCTTTTGACAGTTAACGCAACACAGCACGTCTTCGCAAAGCAGCATTCTGCCGCCCGCAAAAAAGGGGTGACCGGTACAAACCAAAAAGGTCTGCACCGGTCAGGGGAAGGGTAACTATATAGACAAATTGCAGATTGTTGGCTGTTTTTGCCAACGGCTGCATCATCAGTGTTGCACACGATCAACCGTTCGCCAAAGCGACCAAATTGCCCCCCCCAGTTTTGGGCAATTTTCTGCCCACGAGAGGTAATTATGCGCAACAAACCGCGCATCAGCGTTCGCGCAATTCTGGAAAGCTGACGGCAGCGACCTTCATGTCGATCCGCAGCAGCGCATAATAGCTGGACGCATCAAATGGGTCTTCTGCAGGGATCACTTCACGGCCAAACAACCAACAAAGGCGGCCCGCATCCAGATTTCCGCGCTCAAACGGTTCGGTCCCAAACTGATCATACAGGGCTTGCATGAACCCCGCATCTGCGCGGCGATCTGGCGGGCGGCGATCAGGGTAGCGAATACGTTCAGAAATTTCTGTCGCGCCATCTTTGTGGCCACGCCGGATTGTGAATTGAAAATCTGTCCCAGCCAAACGGCCCGGAAACCCTCTGTGTTTTTCCATCTTAAAAAGCGTCCCAAATACACACACCATCTTGAAGACGGTATGGTTGAAAATACTGCACCACATCGGTGGCGGTCCCGAACGGCACCTGAGCCGCAGATACAGAAATAACGATCTCAGTTACACCCACATCTGACTGGGCCAAGGCCGGCTGGGCCACTTGGGCGCATAAATAGTCAAAATCATCAACCAAATCAGCGAACGCGACGTTGTCTGCGACGGCTGGCAACACAAACCGGAACCGTCCCATAGGCGGGTCCATAATGACGTCAAACAATGACAGCTCATGACCAGACGGCACAGTGATCTCAAACGCGGCCGCGGGCCCCGCCAAGAGTGCTGCTATGATCGCGAGACTGCGCAAGTTATCGTCCTTAATTTATGGCCAAAAGCACCAAACCCCGCATTACAACGGAATGTTGTCGTGTTTCTTCCAAGGGTTCTGCAGCGACTTGCCACGCAACGATGCAAAGGCACGGCAAACGCGCTTGCGGGTCGATTGCGGGCGGATCACCTCGTCGATAAAGCCACGTTCGGCGGCGACAAACGGATTGGCGAACCGGTCTTCATAATCCGCTGTGTGTTGCGCTGTCTTTTCCGCATCACCTAGGTCGGCACGGTGGATAATTTCGGTCGCACCTTTGGCACCCATCACCGCGATTTCCGCAGTTGGCCACGCATAGTTAAAGTCGCCGCGCAGGTGTTTGGACGACATCACATCGTAAGCACCACCATATGCCTTGCGGGTAATCACCGTCACTTTTGGCACCGTTGCTTCACCGTAGGCAAACAGCAACTTGGCGCCATGTTTGATCACGCCACCATATTCCTGCGACGTTCCGGGCAAGAACCCGGGCACATCAACAAGCGTCAGGATCGGAATTTCAAACGCATCGCAGAACCGCACGAAACGGGCAGCCTTGCGGCTTGAATCGATATCCAAGCACCCTGCCAAAACCATTGGCTGGTTGGCGACGACACCGACGGTCGACCCCTCCATGCGGATGAACCCCGTCAGGATGTTCTTGGCGTAATCTTGCTGGATCTCGTAAAAGTCGGCCTCATCGGCAAGCTTATGAATAAGCTCTTTCATGTCGTAAGGCGTGTTGGCGTTGTCGGGAATCAGCGTATCAAGGCTTTCTTCGATCCGGTTCACATCATCAAAGAACGGACGCTTGGGGGCTTTTTGACGGTTGTTCAGCGGCAGATAGTCAAACAAGCGACGACATTCGGCCAGCGCCTCAACGTCATTTTCAAAAGCGCCATCAGCAACCGATGATTTTTTGGTATGCGTAGATGCGCCGCCTAATTCTTCTGCAGTTACAATCTCGTTGGTGACCGTTTTGACCACATCAGGGCCCGTCACAAACATGTAAGAGCTGTCTTTGACCATAAAGATAAAGTCGGTCATCGCAGGCGAATACACAGCACCACCCGCGCATGGGCCCATGATCAAGCTGATCTGCGGCACCACACCGGAGGCAAGCACGTTGCGCTGGAATACTTCGGCGTAACCCGCCAATGATGCGACGCCTTCTTGAATACGCGCCCCACCGGAATCGTTAATCCCGATCACCGGCGCGCCGTTTTGCATCGCCATGTCCATGATCTTGCAAATCTTCTGGGCGTGGGTTTCCGACAAGGACCCGCCAAACACTGTGAAGTCTTGCGAATAGACATAGACCATGCGGCCATTGATCGTGCCCCAGCCGGTCACAACACCGTCACCCGCAGGGCGCTGTTTTTCCATGCCAAAGTCCACGCAACGGTGGGCGACGAACATATCAAACTCTTCGAACGACCCGTCATCCAACAGCAGATCAATTCGCTCGCGTGCGGTTAACTTGCCCTTTGCGTGCTGGGCAGCGATCCGGCGCTCGCCCCCACCGAGGCGGGCATCGGCGCGGCGATCTTCAAGCTCTTGCAAAACATCCATTACAGGTCCCTTCAATTTCCCCGACACTAGCCTGCAGGTGCCCCTAGGAAAAGAAAGAAACGGGAAATTTGCAAAGCATGCAGTTAGCAAATTATACATTTTGCAAAGTTGCTAATTTTGACCAAATGGATCAACTACGATGGACAGCCTGCGCATCGCATTCTAAGTCTAGGAAATGTCAAACATCCCTACCGTCCGGTTTCTAGACCGCAGCACACCGCCTCACATTGTCACGCTGATCCTGATCGCAGGGATTTCGGCGCTCAATATGTCAATATTCTTGCCGTCCCTTTCGGCGATGACTGACTATTTTCAGACCGATTATGCGACGATGCAATTCTCGTTGTCAGGGTATCTGGCGATGACCGCCGTGCTGCAAATCTTTATCGGGCCGATTTCAGATAAGATCGGACGGCGGCCTGTCGTACTTGGGTCACTGGTGATTTTCGTCCTTGCAAGCATCGGCACATATTTCGCAACATCCATCACAGTATTTCTGGTGTTCCGCATGCTGCAAGCCGCCGTGGCCACGGGCATCGTTTTGTCGCGCGCGGTTGTCCGCGATATGGTCCCGCAAAACCAAGCAGCATCAATGATCGGCTATGTCACAATGGGCATGGCACTGGTGCCGATGGTCGGGCCAATGATCGGTGGCGCATTGGACCAGCTTTTCGGCTGGCACGCGACATTCCTGTTCTTGACGATTTGCGGCATCGGCGTTCTGGCGATTTCATATTTTGACCAAGGCGAAACATTGACTGACGGCGGCATGTCGTTTCGCGATCAGTTGCGCAGCTACCCTGAACTTTTTGCATCACCGCGATTCTGGGGCTACGCGCTTTGCGCGGCATTCGCATCCGGCGCATTTTTCGCGCTGCTTGGCGGGGCATCATTCATTGCGGGGACCGTATTCGGCCTATCACCACTGTGGTCCGGCATCGCCTTGGGCGCACCAGCTATCGGCTATGCGATGGGCAACTTTTTGTCGGGACGGTATTCGGTCAAATTCGGGATCAACCCGATGGCAATTGTCGGGACGACGATCATCATCGCAGGCTTAGGCACATCACTGGCGCTTGGGCTTGTGGGCATCCAGCACCCGCTGATCTTCTTTGGGTTTTGCAGCTTTCTTGGGTTAGGCAACGGCATTGCGCTACCAAATGTCACCGCAGGTTTGCTATCGGTCAGGCCTCATCTGGCAGGTACCGCATCGGGGCTTGGTGGCGCACTAATGGTCGGCGGCGGCGCGGGTTTGGCGCAATACGCTAGCACATTGCTAAACCCCGAAACAGGCGCACTGCCTTTGCAATGGTTGATGTTCGGCACCGCCGTCGCGTCATTGCTTTGCGTGCTATTCGTCATTTGGCGCGGCGCGAAAAAGGCGTGATCCTTGCGGGCGGGCTTTGCAGGGTTTACAGTCAGCTTAGCTAAGTTTGCAAAGGTGCGCCAATGGCCGTTCAGAAAATCTATGCTGGTGCGAAATTGCGCGAGCTTCGAGCGCGGTTATCGCTGACGCAAAAGGTATTTGCGCAAAAACTCGGTGTGTCCCTGCCCTATCTCAACCAGATGGAAAACAACAATCGGCCGGTCAGCACGTCGGTCGTGCTTGGGTTGGCGCAAGAGTTCGGTTTTGACGTCACCGAATTGCAATCCGGCGATGAGGCACGGCTGGTGGGCGACATGCGCGAGGCCCTTGCTGATCCAGTTTTCATCGGTGATACACCGCTATTGGCCGATTTGCGGCTGGCGGCAGCCAACGCACCGACGCTTGCGCGCGCATTTCTTGACCTGCACGCAGCCTACCGTCAGACCCACGAACGGCTGGCCAGTCTGGACGAGGCGTTGGGCCGCGAAGACGCCCGCCTTGCCCCCAGCCCATGGGAAGAAGTGCGCGACTTCTTTCACTATTGCGACAATTACATTGATGCGGTGGATCGCGCCGCCGAACGGTTTTCCAGCACTGGAAAAACCGCAGAACAGGCATTGGGCGATCTTGGCGTAACAGTCGTGCGCAACGCCGATAGCCCCTTAAGACACTATGATCCGGTGACCAAAACACTGGTCCTTTCAAGCGGGGCGGCACCTGCCACACAGACATTCCAATTGCTGCTGCAACTGGCGCTAATCAGTCAGGAAAAGCTGCTTGGCGCAACGCTTGATCTTGCACGTTTCCAATCACCAGAGGCACGCGGCATAGCACTGGTCGGGCTCGCGAATTACTTTGCGGGCGCGGCATTGATGCCCTACGGCGCGTTTCTGCAAGCGGCCCAAGACACCCGCCATGATTTGGAAATACTATCCGCGCGGTTCGGCGCATCGCTTGAACAAGTGGCGCACCGACTGTCGACTTTGCAACGCCCTGCGGCCAAGGGCATCCCGTTCTTTTTCGTACGTGTGGACCAAGCAGGGACCATCACCAAACGGCATTCGGCCACGACATTACAGTTCGCACGCTACGGCGGGGCATGTCCGCTATGGAATGTGCACGCGGCGTTCGAAACACCCGGTCAATTCTTGCGGCAACTGGCCGAAACGCCCGACGGCGCGCGGTATTTCTGCCTTGCGCGGGACGTCTCAAAATCAGGCGGCGCATTCAACGCCCCGACACGGCGATATGCCATCGGACTGGGCTGCGAAGTTCGCCATGCGGACGCGCTTGTTTACGCCGACCACATGGACCGCGCAGCGCCCGACGCCTATGCACCGATCGGAATTTCGTGCCGGATTTGCGAACGCAAAAGCTGTCATCAACGCTCTGTTCCGCCGCTCGAGCGACGACTGCGCGTTGACCCCGACCGCCGCGGCGTGCTGCCCTATCAGGTTGACTAGTCCGACCGAATAATGGCCAACTGATTTAGGCGAAAAGGAACATCTGTATGGAACTGACTGGCACAAAAATCATTGCTGCTGACACGGCGACAGTCTGGGCGCATCTGAATAATCCAGACACGCTTAAGGCCTGCATCCCAGGGTGCGAAGAGCTGACAGGCTCCCCAGAAGCCGGATTTGCGGCGACTGTAAAACAAAAAGTGGGGCCGGTGAAAGCCACGTTTCACGGCGAAGTAACCCTCGAAAACGTCATTGTAGGCACGTCCTACACGATCGTTGGCGAAGGCAAAGGCGGCGTCGCTGGTTTTGCAAAGGGCGGCGCAGATGTCACCTTAAAGTCTGTCGATGAGGGCACTGAGCTAACCTACAATGCGACTGCCAAAGTTGGCGGCAAGCTCGCGCAACTTGGCAGTCGGATCGTCGGCGGCTTTGCCCGCAAAATGACCGATCAGTTCTTTGACAACTTTCAGGCGGTGGTAGAGGGCCCCGCTAACTAGCGCTGAGACCACTCCCAATTTGGGTTGATCCACGGTCGATCATTTGCAGGAGCAAGCGGCTGACGGCCAATGATGTGATCGGCCGCCTTTTCGCCAACCATAATCGACGGGCCATTCAAATTGCCATTGGTGATACGCGGAAAGATCGAGCTGTCAGCGACGCGTAAACCATCTACGCCAATCACGCGACACTCGGCATCAACAACAGCCATCGGATCATCAATCGCACCCATTTTACAGGTCCCGCATGGATGGAACGCGCTTTCGACATGTTCGCGGATGAAATCATCAAGTGCTTCATCTGATTGCACGTCTTTGCCCGGCTGGATTTCTTTGCCCGAATATGGTGCAAACGCATCTTGGCCAAGAATTTCACGGGTCAGGCGAATACAGGTGCGGAAATCCTCCCAGTCGGATTTCGCCGACATGTAGTTAAACTGAATGCGTGGATTGTCTGCCGGATCGGTCGACCGCAGGGTCACTTCGCCGCGTGAAACCGACCGCATTGGACCCACGTGAGCTTGATAACCGTGACCTTCTGCTGCGGCCGTGCCGTCATAACGGACAGCCATCGGCAAAAAATGATACTGAATATCGGGGTATTCGACACCCGCCTTGGATCGCACGAAAGCCGCGCTTTCAAACTGGTTGGACGTACCAAGGCCGGTTTTGGTAAACAGCCATTGCGCTCCGATAATGGCCTTGCTCCACAAGTTCCAATATTTGAACAATGACACAGGTTTGGTCGCGGCCTGTTGAATGTACAGTTCAAGATGATCTTGTAGGTTTTGACCCACGCCTGCGCGGTCGGCGATCACTTCAATACCATGTTCAGCCAGATGTGCCGCAGGGCCGATGCCAGACAGCATCAACAACTTAGGAGAGTTCAGCGATGACGCGGAAATGATCACTTCGACGTTGGCGCTGATCACTTCAATATTGCCACCGCGTTCGACCTCAACCCCAACAGCGCGCCCATCTTCGATCACGATTTTACGGGCAAAGGCGCGGATCAATGTGCAATTGGGATGCTTCAATGCGGGGCGTAGATACGCATTTGCAGCAGACCAACGGCGGCCTTTCCAAATGGTTGCATCAAAGGGACCAAAGCCTTCTTGCCGCGCGCCATTATAGTCGTCCGTGACCGGATACCCTGCTTGTTTGCCCGCCTTTACAAAGGCACGAGTCAATGGATTGATGCGCGGCCCACGGGTGACATGCAGCGGACCCTTGCGTCCACGCCATGTTTTATCGCCACCATGTCCGCCAGAATGCCAATTTTCCATACGTTTGAAGTAAGGTAGTACATCGGCGTAGGCCCAACCATTAGCACCGCTTTCGGCCCAATGATCATAATCGCGGGCATGGCCGCGCACGTAAACCATCCCGTTGATCGACGATGACCCGCCGATAACCTTGCCGCGCGGCGTGACCAAGGATCGGCCATCCAGATGCGGTTCGGGTTCTGTCGACATACCCCAATCGTACATCTTCATGTTCATTGGATACGATAGCGCGGCTGGCATCTGAATGAATGGTCCGGCGTCGGTTCCGCCGTGTTCAATGATCAACACTTGCTTGCCTGCCTCGGCCAAACGGTACGCGATTGCGCAGCCCGCAGACCCTGCCCCGATGATTACATAGTCAGCGTTCAAAACGGTGCCTCCACATCGCCCATGGCGACATAAACGCCCTTAATCTGGGAATAGTGTTCAATCGCCGCCTTGGAATTTTCACGGCCGACACCCGACTGTTTTGAGCCGCCAAACGGAGCCTCAACAGGGGCAAGATTGTAGGTGTTGATATAACAGGTGCCTGCTTCAAATCCCGCGACCATACGGTGCGCACGGGTCAGATCAGCGGTGAACACACCAGCCGCCAAACCAAATTCGGTGTCATTGGCCCGCGCAAGCGCCTCTTCTTCGGTATCGAAATCAAGGACCGACAGAACGGGGCCAAAAATCTCTTCGCGCGCAATCGCCATGTCGTCGGTGACATCAGCAAAGACAGTAGGCTCAATATAGAACCCATCGCCCTTAATGACGTTGCCACCCGCGATCAAACGCGCACCCTCAGTGAGGCCCTTTTCAATATAGCTCGCCACGATGTTGCGTTGATTTTCAGACACCATCGGGCCGAAATTCACGTCAGGGTCTTGCGGGTCGCCCATTTTGACACCCTTAAGCCGCTCCGCCATGCGGGCCAGAAACGCGTCTTTGATGCCCTTTTGCACAAAAACGCGTGTGCCGTTGGAACAGACTTGACCGGAGGAATAAAAGTTCCCCAAGATCGCACCGGATACCGCGTTTTCCAGATCGGCATCGTCGAAAATAACAATCGGGGATTTGCCGCCCAGTTCCATCGTGACATTGCGAATACCGGCGGCGGCGGCGGCATAAACCTTGCGGCCCGTCGGCACTGAACCTGTTAGCGACACCTTGGCAACGCGCGGATCAGTGACAAGCGATGCGCCGACCATGCCGTAACCTTGGATGACATTGAAGACGCCAGCAGGCGCGCCCGCCTCGAGCAAGATTTCCGCAACTTTAAGCGCACAAAGCGGCGTCGTCTCGGATGGTTTGAACACCATCGCGTTGCCGCAAGCCAGCGCTGGCGCTGCTTTCCAGCTGGCAATTTGTGTCGGGTAGTTCCACGCGCCAATGCCAACGCAAACACCAAGCGGTTCGCGGCGTGTGTAAACAAAATCTTCGCCCAGTTGGATATGCTCGCCGGTGATGCTGGCTGCCAAACCGCCAAAATATTCCAGCGCGTCGGCACCCGATGTGGCATCTGCGACGGATGTTTCCTGATAGGGTTTGCCGGTGTCATAGGTTTCCAGCACCGACAGGTCATGGTTGCGGTCACGCATGATATCTGCGGCACGGCGCAACACGCGGCCACGGTCGGTTGCCGTCCATGACGCCCACTCTTTTTGCGCACGCTTGGCGGATGCGAGCGCTTGATCGATGATCGCTGGGGTCGCGCTGTAGACGGTCGCGATGACTTCTCCGGTTGCCGGATAGATCACAGGGATCGCATCGCCTGCGGTGTCTTCGACATATTTGCCATCAATGAAATGAGAGGCTGTTGGTTGGATATTCATGGGGCCCTCCGTGGGGAGTATTTTGAAAAAAGCGAGGCGATTATTCGCCGCGTGGGAAACGTTTATTATCTTCTAGGACGTTCAGGTCCATGTGGTTGCGCATGTACCGCTCGGACGCTTTTTGCAGCGGTTGATAGTCCCAAGGGTAATAGGACCCGTTGCGCAGCGCCTCGTAGACGACCCAGCGCCCTGCTTGAGATTGGCGCACGGCGGCGTCAAATGTGTCAAGATCCCAGCGGGATTCTGATTTGGCGCGCAGTTGGGTAACGGTGCCCTGATGGTCAGGGTGATCCGCAAGGTTGGTCATCTCGTGCGGGTCAACGTCCATGTCAAACAATTGGTCTGGATCAAGATTGCAGCGGTTGTATTTCCATTTTCCGTACCGCAGCGACACCAGCGGGGAGTACGATCCTTCGGCGGCGTATTCCATCGCGACGGGTTCCGTGCGCTCACCGCCCTGCCCCAGTGGAACGATGGATTGACCGTCGGTCCACGGCATGACCTCGTCCATATCAACGCCCGCCAAATCACAAAGTGTCGGTAGAATATCGACACTGCTAACAGGTGTCGTCGCAAGCCCCGGTTCCATTTCAGGTGCTGAAATCATCAATGGTACGCGCGCAGACCCGTCATAGAATGACATTTTGAACCACAGCCCACGTTCGCCAAGCATGTCGCCGTGATCGGACACAAAAATGATCTTGGCCTCTTGGCGGGTGTCTTTCAGGGTTTGCAAAATCTCGCCGACTTTGTCGTCGATATAGCTGATGTTCGCGAAATATGCGCGGCGTGCGCGGGTGATGTTGTCTTCGGTGATATTAAAGTTATCACGGTCGTTGGCGTCCAAAATGCGCTGCGAATGGGCGTCTTGGTCGGCGTAAGGGATTGGGCCGATGTCCGGCATCAGGTGGTCGCAATCCTCGTAAAGGTCCCAGTATTTCTTGCGGGCCACATAGGGATCATGCGGATGCGTAAAGCTAACGGTCAGGCACCACGGGCGGGCGTCGCCGCCGCGCGACAGATCATAAAGCTTGCGGGTCGCGTGATATGCAACCTCGTCATCATATTCCATTTGGTTGGAAATCTCGGCGACGCCAGCGCCCGTGACCGACCCCATATTGTGATACCACCAATCGATCCGCTCGCCAGGCTTGCGGTAATCAGGGGTCCAGCCAAAATCGGCGGGGTAAATGTCGGTAGTCAAGCGATCCTCAAACCCGTGCATCTGATCTGGGCCAACAAAGTGCATTTTGCCTGACAAACAGGTCTGATATCCGGCGCGACGCAAGTGGTGTGCATAGGTCGGGATCGACGATGCAAATTCGGCAGCGTTATCATAAACGCCTGTGCGACTGGGCAATTGGCCGGACATAAACGAGGCCCTTGCAGGGGCGCAAAGCGGCGATGCGGTATAGGCATTTGCAAACCGTGTCGAGCGCGCGGCCAAAGCCTTAAGATTGGGCGCATGCAACCAATCTGCGGGGCCATCAGGGAACAACGTCCCGTTCAATTGGTCCACCATGATGATCAGGATATTCGGCTGGGTCATGCGGCGCCCTTTGTCAAAGTTGTCAGGACATTAAGCGCGGTACGCTCTGGGTTGGCATCTGGGGCCGTCAGCGCTGCACGAATATAAAGGCCATCAATCAATGCGGCCAGTGTATCGGCGGCCCCGCGCGGATCATCGCAAAGCGGGCGCAGCGCATGGGTCAAATTGGACCGCAACCGACGCTGATAGGCTCGCAAAAGACGTAGCGCATCAGGGTTGGTTTGGGCCTGCACATAAAACGTCATCCATGCGGACACGGTGGCGGGATCAAAGCAAGACTGGGCAAAGTTTGCGCGCACAATCGCGCGCGCACGGGCGGCAGGATTGGTGGCCCCAGCAAGGGCCGTGCGTACCTCAGCAGAATAATCGCGCAAAATCTGGCGCATTGCCGCCTCAAAAATCTGGTTCTTGCCACCGAAATAATGATGGGCCAATGCAGATGACATGCCCGCACGCTTGGCAATCCGGCTTACCGTGACATCCAGCGATCCAGCTGCACCAATTTCCGCAATCGTCGCCTTAACAAGGGCAGCGCGGCGGATTGGTTCCATTCCTAATTTCGGCATAATTCACCCCATCAAAGACAGAACAAATATTTCTGGTTTTTATTGACTCGTCAATCAATAAAAAATTACACCCGTTTTTTGCGCTGCGCGACTGCCTCGCGCCATGTGATAAAGCTGACTGACGCCATGATCACAACGCCACCTAGAATGACCCAGCCATCGATGGGTTCTGCGAAAATGACCGCGCCTAATATTACAGCCCAGACAAGCTGTAGAAACGTTGCGGGCTGCGTGACGGTCAATGGGGCTGCTGCAAAAGCCAAGGTCATGGAGTAATGGCCAGCAGTCGCAAAACAAGCGACCAAGAACATCCAGCCGACTTGCGCCAAGGTGGGCGTCACCCAAACGACGTAGGCAAATGGTGCCAAGCCAATCGTCACGGTGATCGACAACATGCCGACAACAACGGCAGCGGATACTTCGCCAGACATCAGTTTGGCAATCAAATAGCCCGCTGCGAACCCAAGGGCTGTGAACAGCATTGCGATATGACCGGGGTCAAGGACACGCATGCCGGGGCGCAAAATGATCATCGCGCCGATCAAGGCCACACCCACGGCAACCATGCGACGTGGCGGCAGGCGTTCACCCAAAAACAGCGCCGCACCAATGGCCACGTAAACCGGACTGAGGTAATTCATCGCGGTGACTTCGGCCAAAGGAATGCGCGACATGGCGTAAAACCAAAGGATGACAGCACCCGTATGCACAAAACCGCGCAGGCCAAATAACATGATCTGCCGCCGATCTAGACGGGCGCGCAGGATCGGGCGGATCATTGGGATAACAAAGATAAGACCGAGCAAATACCGCAAAAACGCGGCTTCGGCAGCTGGCAGATCAGAACCGACATATTTTACAATCGCCGTAACCGCGACGAACATCAGGCCCGTGAGGACCATCCAGAAAATGCCCACTATGGGGCGTGAGGCTTGGGTTTGTTCCATAGGCAATCCGTGACAGGCGGCAGGGCAAATAACAAGGGCGCGGCCATCGCTGACCACGCCCGAATTTCCCCCACTGCAATCGCGGCTTAGCCTTCGAACGAAGCCATAACCTCGTCGGATACATCCATGTTCGTGGTGACCCGCTGCACATCGTCGTCTTCTTCGAGAATATCCAACAATTTCATCAGTTTGGTGAACCCGTCGATGTCCAACTCGGTGGTCATGTTGGGCTTCCAGATCAGCTTGGTGGACTCAGATTCGCCAAGGTCTTTTTCCAAGGCCGTTGCCACATCATTCAGGTCGCTGTCTTCGCAATAAATCACGTGGTTGTCTTCGTCCGACTGCACGTCGTCTGCGCCCGCTTCAATCGCGGCCATCATCACGGTATCGGCGTCGCCCACGGACGCGGGATAGACCACCTCGCCTTTGCGGTCGAACATGAAGCCGACCGATCCGGTTTCGCCCAAATTGCCGCCGTTTTTGGAAAACGTCGATCGAACCACAGACGCGGTGCGGTTTTTGTTGTCGGTCATCGCCTCGACGATCACGGCTACACCGCTGGGGCCATAGCCTTCGTAACGGATTTCATCATAGTTATCGCCTTCGCCCGCTTCGGATTTCTTGATCGCGCGATCAATCACATCCTTTGGCACAGACAACGATTTGGCTTCTTTGACGGCCATCCGCAGACGCGGGTTTTTGTCAGGATCAGGGTCGCCCATCTTAGCGGCCACGGTGATTTCCTTGGCCAATTTTGAAAACAGCTTAGAGCGCAGCTTGTCTTGACGCCCTTTGCGGTGCTGAATATTCGCCCATTTTGAGTGGCCAGCCATGTCGATATCCTATTCGTCTTTAGTTTAGTCCGTCTTATGCCACATCGGGGGCATGGATCAAGCAGGTGTTGTCGATTGGTTTTTTCCAAAACCATGCCTCCGGCGGACATATTTTTGCTCGGAAAAAGTTAGAGCGGCCAGTTCATTGGGATCACAAAGCTTACGATGGGGGCAAGCGATAGATTCAGCGGGATACCGAATTTCAGAAAATCCGCGAATTTGTATCCACCGGGGCCGTAAACCAACGTATTGGTTTGATATCCGATTGGCGTTGCAAAACTCGCACTTGCGGCGATCATCACGGCCACCACAAGCGGACGCGGATCAACGCCCAACGCTGTGGCCAGTCCAATCGCAACCGGTGTCATCACTACAGCAACCGCATTATTGCTGACCAATTCAGTTAGCAGCGATGACAGCAGATAAACCGCAAGTACCACAAAGAACGGCGGCAGCACGGTCATCACCGGCGAAATCGCGTCCGCGATCATGGCCACAGCGCCCGACGATTGCAGCGCGGCCCCGACCCCAAGCATCGCAAATATCAGCGCAAGAAGGCGACCATCGATATATGAAAACGCCTCTTCTGCGTCGATGCAGCCTGCCATCAAAACGACGGTCACGCCGACCATCGCGAGCATCAAAATGGGGGCGACATTGAGCGCGGCAAGCACCACGACCGACAGCAAGGTCACAATCGCAACCCATGCACGACCACGGCGAAACGCCCGTTCAGACGGCTTAGACACGTCACCAAGGTTCATATCATCGGCCAGTCGCGAGATATCTTCGGGCGAGCCTTCAAGCAGCAGGGTATCGCCGACGCGAACGACCAGACTATCCATTTGCCGCCCGATATTCGTGTCACGACGGTGCACGGCCAACGTATAGACCGCATAGCGACGGCGCAGGCGCATCGCGCCAAGTGTGCGACCAACCATTTTACAGTTGGGCGTAATCAGCACTTCGACCGTCGTGGTTTCGACCGCCGACACCTGATCAACGCGGCGCAATTCTGGGGTGGCTTGTAGCGACAGCAATTCTGACATGGCGGTACGCAGTACAACGCGGTCGTTCTTTTGCAACACGACCCCTTGCAGGTCGCGCCGCAACGACGCATCGCCACGGATGACGTCAATCAGGCGCACGCCATCGCGTTTGAACAGCTGCACGCTCATCACCTCGCGCCCGATCAGATCACTTGCAGGAGGGATAAGCGCCTCGGAAAAGAACCGCATTTTAGATCTGTCAGACAGCAAAGTTGCCATGCTTGCGCGGTCAGGCAACAGGCGCGGCCCCGCGAAATACAGATAGATAAACGTCCATGTGACCACGACCAATCCGACGGGCAAAATTTCTAAGATTCCAAACGGCTTCATCCCTGATGCGCGGGCAACGCCGTCAACCAATAGGTTTGTCGAGGTGCCAAGCAAGGTCATTGTTCCGCCCACAATCGCCGCATAACTCAGCGGGATCAACAACTTGGACGCCGAAGTTCCCAAGGTTCGGGCCAGTTGAACAAAGACAGGGATCATCACAACCACCAGCGGCGTGTTGTTCATAATCGCACTGGCAAAGGCCACAAACACCAGCGACCCGCCAATTGCGCGGGCTGGGTTTTTCACCGCTTGGCGTTCAACCATTTGCGTAAATGCATTGAGCGCGCCTGTACGCACCAACGCCCCCACGATGATGAACATCGCAGCAATCGTCCACGGCGCAGGGTTCGCCAAGGCCATGACCGCATCGTCATACGACAACACGCCCGTGACGAGTAACGTGGATACGCCGATCATCGCGACGACTTCGGTCGGGTAAATTTCGCGCAGGAACATCACGAACATCACCGCGACAACGGCCAAAGTCAGCCACGCGCCTTGCGTCTGCGACAGGGAAATCAGATCAATCATGCGTTCAGCTTATCATCAACGTTGCGCGGTCGCACAAGGGCGATCCCACAAAGCATCAGAACCAACGCCGCCCAAACCCAGCCGGAATACCGCTCACCAAGCAGGATCATCGCCCAGATAACGCCAAAGCCAGTCACAAGATAAGACACCTGCCCCGCGAACACGACCCCCGCGCGCCCGACAAGCCAAACATAGGTGATATAGACCGACACATGGATCAGCGACGACAAAAGGAACGCCAAATCTGCAAGAATATAGGGTGGGCGCGGATCAATGAACTGCCCTGACGACAGCGCCAACGGCAATGCCACCGCAGTTCCTAGACATGACGCGCCACACAACAATTGCACCGGATCAAGCCCGGCCGTGCCCCATTTGGCGACGATATTGCCCTCGATTGCATAGCAAAGCGGCGCGATCAGAGCCAATGGTAGGATCGCAACCATTGCGCGGTCTGGCAGGCTGGCTTCGGGGAATGCAATCAGGCTGACGCCCATCAGGCCCAATGATAACCCGACCATCCGCCGCCAACTGAACCAATCGGTGCCCAGCGCAAGCGCGATCGGAAAGCCGAGCATCGGCACTGTCGCAATCACAATTGACATGATCCCCGACGGCAGAAAAAACGCGGCACGGTAGCTGGCTGTATTCGGGATCAGCGTACCAGACAGGGCGATCATCGCGAAAAACCCAACAGTCTTGGCCGAAAGTGGCAGCGGCTTGCGCTGGATCAAAAGCAAGGCGCTTGTCAGCACAGCCCCGATTGCGAGCTGCCAGAAAATAAGCCCCAACGGAAGATATCCGGCGTCCACTGTGATTTTGGTCAGCGGTTGGGTCATGCCCCAGCCGGCACCAAGAAACACCAGAATAATCGTTAGACGGGCGCGTTCGTTCATGCAGGTCCAGCAGCAGACAAACGCCCACCTTGGCGGACCATCTCAACCCGCGTGGCCTTACCAGTGCGATCATCTGTTTCAACATAAAGGCCCGACAGCGTCGCCTCTGATGCAGCAGGCGTGAACCGTTCCTTGGGCATACCCGTAATAAAGCGGCGCAAAGGCTCGGCTTTATCCATGCCAATGACCGAATTGTAATCACCGGACATGCCCGCATCGGACTGATACGCAGTGCCACCAGACAAGATCATCGCATCAGCTGTCGGCACATGGGTGTGCGTGCCAACAACGATGCTGGCGCGGCCATCACAGAAATGACCGACGGCCATCTTTTCTGATGTGGCTTCACAGTGAATATCCACAAGGCTGGCCTGCACAGCGCCACCCATCGGGTATTGGCGCAGCACCGCATCCAGCGCCGAAAATGGATCATCAAACGGGCGTTTCATAAACACTTGGCCCAGCGCTTGGGTCACCAGCACTTTGCGTCCCTGCGTTGCAGGAAATACGCGCGCCCCAACACCGGGGGCCGCCTTTGAAAAATTCAGCGGACGGATGATGCGCGGCTCATTGGCTGCAAAAGTCATCATGTCTTTTTGATCAAACGCATGGTCGCCCAGCGTCAGCACATCAGCGCCCGCTTCCAGCAACGTCTTAGCATGCGCGCCCGAAAGCCCCATACCGCCCGTCGCGTTTTCACCGTTAACCACAACAAAATCGAGCCGCCATTCACGCCGCAGCCGTGGCAGGTGATCTATCACCGCCGTCCGGCCTGCGCGGCCCATCACATCACCTAGGAAAAGTATCTTCATAGGCCCCTGTTACGGGCAACGGCGCATTTCTTCTACAAGAATTTTTAGTTTCCAATTCTTAGCTTAAAAACGCCCTTCAGAACGTTGTTTGGCCGTCTTCAGTAATCATCAGATTTAGCGGTTGATCCGTGGGTTCCAGCGGGATGCTGTCAGCCATTTGCGCAGTATATGCGAACCCGATCGCAAGTGTGGCTTGGTTGGCGCGCAGCCCCTCTAAGGTCCGGTCATAAAACCCGCCGCCATAGCCAAGCCGCCCGCCCGTCAGGTCATAAGCAACCAAAGGCACAATGACGATTTCAGGGGTCATCCAATCGCCCTCGGCAGGGATAAACGCGCCAAACTCACCTGCGATCATCTCAACGCCTGGTTCCCACCGGCGGAACTTTAGCGGCTGGCCCGCCCCAAGGATCACAGGCACACCGACGGGGCCATGCGCTGATGCCTCTTCCATCGCGGCAGTCGGATCGATTTCAGTGCGCATCGCCATGTATCCGGCAAGTGGCACGCCGCGGTGGCCTGCCAGAAACGCGCTAAGATGCGCAGCAGTGCCAATCCTAGCATCATGCGCGATTTTGCGACGGACAAACGCCGCCTTGCGCGCGGCGTCCTTGCGTTCAGTTAAAGTAGCCATGCTGATGCCAATCCCAAGAATGCGAAAAATCCAATGACGTCTGTGACCGTGGTCACAAATGCGCCCGACGCCAATGCGGGGTCAACGCCCGCCCGTTCAAGCAGAACAGGGACGACCGTACCGGCAAGCCCTGCGACAACCATGTTGATCACCATCGCCACGGCGATCACCACGCCAAGCATCGGGATGCCGAACCAAACGGCGCTTACGATCCCCATAACGACGGCAAAGATCATGCCATTCACAAGCCCAACAAGCGCTTCACGGCGAATAACGCGCCAGACGTTTGCCCCTGTCAAATCGCGGGTCGCAAGCGCGCGCACGGCCACGGTCAATGACTGTGTGCCCGCGTTCCCGCCCATGGACGCCACAATTGGCATCAACACAGCCAAGGCAACAAACCCCGATATCGTGTCTTCAAACATCGAAATCACCAGCGACGCAAAAATAGCAGTTGCAAGGTTCACCGCCAACCACGGAAACCGCTGACGGGTGGTCGCAATAACGCGGTCAGACAGCGACCCTTCGCCAACACCAGCAAGGCGCAAGATGTCTTCTTCGGCTTCTTCTTCTAGAAACGCCATCGCATCATCAATGGTGATCACACCGACAATGCGGTCATCATCATCGACCACGGGGGCGGTGATCATGTGATAGTGGTTGATCGCTTGGGCGACTTCTTCGACATCTTGATTGACGTGGAAGGTGCGGAATGTGTCCTCGACGATCTCCGACAACGGCACGTCGCGGCGCGATGACAGCAATCGGCCCAGCGTGACATAACCAACGGCCTTAAGGCGCGGATCAACAAGGATCACGTGGTAAAACTGGTCCGGCAGATCAACATCATCGGATCGCAAAAAATCAATCGCCTCGCCGACAGTCCAATGATCCGGCGCGCGGACAAGTTCGGACTGCATGTGGCGACCAGCTGATTCCTCTGGGTACGACAGCGCCTGCTCAACCGCGACACGGTCACCAGCATCCAGCGCATCCAGCGCGGCCTCTTGTTGTTCCTCGTCAAGATATTCGACCAGATCAACAACGTCATCAGTTTCCAATTCACGGACAGCATCAGCAAATTCATCTGGCGCAAGGCTCTCGATGACCTCTTCGCGCAGCTTTTCATCCAGCTCGGACAGAACATCGCCGTCCATGCCACCTTTCCACACGTTCAACAGATCGCGACGCTGGCGGCCGTCGATCAGTTCGATCAGGTGGGCAATATCGGCAGGGTGCAGCGGATCAAGCAAGGCGTCGACATAGATCGATTGCCCGGTCTCAACCGCGCTCATGACGTCGGCTACAAGTCGATCCGAAATACCAAAAGCTTCGTCGTCGATGTCATCAGGTAGATCAGTCATCACGGCGCCTCCTTTGTCTGTCTCAGGGCAACATAACGTCTTGCGAACATCGCACAAGCGGGGGTAAGCCAAATCCTGGTGATTTACAGCACAGGGCTGTGCGGCCTAAGGTGATATTATGACAAAACAGCTTTTACTTGGAACGACCCTTCAGTTTACGGGCCAACCGTTGGTCGATGCGTGGGAAGACTGCGCGCATGTGATCAGCGCGGGCGCTGTGTTGGTCGTGGACGGCCAAATCGTGGCTGTCGATGACGCGAGCACGCTGAAATCTGCCCATCCTGATGCAAAGATCACCGATTACGGGACCGACCTGATCACGGCGGGCTTTGTCGATGCACATATGCATTACCCACAAACCGCGATGATCGCGAGTTGGGGCAAGCAGCTGATTGATTGGCTCAACACCTATACTTTCCCCGAGGAAAGCCGTTTTGGCGACGCCGATTATGCAGCCGAGATCGCGGGCCGGACCTGTGATCTGGCGATCGCGCATGGCACCACAACGCTGACCAGCTTTTGCACGATCCATCCGACCAGCGTGGATGCGTTTTTCGATGCTGCCGCCACACGCGGCATGGCCGTGGTCGCAGGGAAAACCTGCATGGACCGGAACGCACCAGACACGCTGCGCGACACGCCCCAATCGGCCTATGACGACAGCAAAGCCTTGTTGGAAAAGTGGCATGGCAATGGGCGCGCAACTTATGCGATCACGCCGCGATTTTCACCGACCTCGACGCCAGATCAGCTGGCAGCACTTGGCGCGCTTTGGGCAGAAAACCCAGATTGCCTGATGCAAACGCATTTGTCTGAACAACACGACGAGATCGCATGGGTCCGCGACTTGTTCCCAACCGCACGCGATTATTTGGACACCTACGAGGCCCACGGATTGCTGGGCGCAAAAGGCATCTACGGGCATTCCATCCACCTGGAACCTCGCGAGATTGACCGGCTGTCTGAAATTGGCGGCGGCTTGGTTCACTGCCCGACTTCCAACACGTTCATCGGGTCAGGACTGTTCGACACGCTCGGCCTTGCGGCGCGCGGCATTCGCACAGGATTGGCGACAGATACCGGCGGCGGATCATCGTTTTCGATGTTGCACACCATGGCTGCGGCCTATGAAATCGGACAGTTGCGCGGCACGGCGTTACACCCTGCACAATTGATGTGGATGGCGACCGAAGGGTCCGCCGCAACGCTGCATAAATCGGGCAAAATCGGGCACTTAGGTGCTGGCGCGGCTGCAGATATCACCGTGCTGAACCTCGCGTCTACCCCCGCAATCGCACAGCGCCATGCGCGGGCCACAGACGTTTGGGATGCGCTATTCCCGACCATCATGATGGGCGATGACCGGGCCATTCGCGATGTCTGGATCGCGGGCGTGCGTCAGCAGGGCTGATACAGCATCATCACCCATGTATCGCCCGCGCGGCCGAGCCCGTAGCTCGCCATGCGCGGGTTCACCATATTGCGGCGGTGGCCATCAGATGCCATCCATGCGGCGAAGACGTCGGCAAAAGACGTCTGCCCGCTGGCGATGTTTTCGCCAATACCGCAAGCCGGAATACCCGCCGCCGTCGCACGGTCACCGGACCCAAGGCCTTCAGGTGAAGTATGTGAAAAATAGCCGCGCGCGTTCATATCAGCAGCATGGGCGCGGGCCACGGCGGCCAATTGGGCATTATGGGTAATGGGGGCGCTGCGTACATTTTGCAGTTGGGCATCAAAACCCGCATCAGGCGCCTGACTTGCAACTAATGTGCGGACCTGCGGCGCTGAAACAGTTACCATCGGGATGGGGACCGGGACACAAGCAGCCAGCCCCAAGATAATAGCAAATACACGCATAATTTATCCCAACTCCAGCTTTGTGGCCAATGTGTTTTGGCGGGCGATGACTGCGCCCAAATCAACCGTCATCATACGACCACCAGCGACAACGCGGCGGCCTTCTACAAACAGATCACGCACTTTGTTGGGGCCCGCGAGCACCAATGCGGCGGGGTCCCAACTTCCGGCGGATTCGATGCCCGTGATATCCCAAATCGCAATATCGGCGCGCTGACCCACGGCAATCTGACCGCAGTCTGCACGGCCAAGCACCTGCGCACCACCACGGGTGGCAATGAACAGCGCCTCATCTGCGGACATGGCATCAGCGCCGTTTTGCACGCGCTGCAACAACATAGTCTGGCGGGCCTCACCCATCAGATTGCCAGTGTCATTGCTGGCTGATCCATCAACGCCAAGGCCGACCTTAACGCCCGCATCGCGCATCTGGCGGATAGGGGCGATCCCCGACCCAAGGCGGCAATTTGAGCACGGACAATGGGCGACACCGGTGCCCGACTTAGAGAACAAATCAATTTCTTGGCCATCCAGCTTAACGCAATGGGCATGCCAGACGTCATCACCTGTCCAGCCGAGATCCTCGGCGTATTGACCGGGCCTGCAGCCGAATTTCTCTAGCGAATAAGCAATATCTTCGTCGTTTTCGGCCAGATGAGTATGCATCT
>CAJXTP010000017.1 GCA_913061335.1 uncultured Loktanella sp. | reverse complement strand
GTTGACGTAATCATAAGCAGCCAATGACGTGGTAAAACCAACTAGACCCAACAGCAGCGACCAAAACCACCGCGCCAATCGAGACGGTTTGCGCGCGGCAAGGGCTGCGACTTGATGCATGGCTGTTTGTTGCGAGACTGCGTCTGGAACCGCAGGTGCTGCAGCAGGTTGGGCTGCGTCTTGGTTTTCAAGATCAATCAAGATAGGGCCGCGTGGCGCGTCGGTCATAGGCGATCTCCAATCAAGAATTGCGCGACTTTGTCCAAACGAATATGCGGCGGACCATCACCGGGTTTCAGATTTAGCGGCGCAGGCGCAAACCGCATTACGGCATAATCATCATCCAACCAAGCAGCCGCCCCTGCCCGCGCGGGCCCAAGTAAATGCGCCGGATCGCTGGGTAGTTTTCCCGGATAGAACGCCGCTTGTTTGCCATTATCTAGCAACCGCCCACGGACAACATTCAGCGGCCCGTCGCGGTGTTCAACAGTTTCCTCAACAGTCGTCCTTAGAGATGCAATCGACATCGCGGCGGTTGTCGCACCTGCAAAATCGGCGCGGTCCTTAGCGTCACGTAACAGCGCCTCGGTGATCGCGGTCAGCTGCCCATGTTGCGAATGGTGCAAATGGTCGGCCTTGGTCGCGGCAAACAAGATTTTCTCGACCCGCCGCCCTTTGAAAATGCGGCTTAGGAATGCGTTGCGTCCCGGTCGGAACGCGCCAAGGATAGCCGCCATCGCGTTGCGTAAATCATCTACAGCGGGTGGGCCAGCATGGATCGCGCCCAGCACATCAACCAAGACAACTTGCCTGTCGATTTTCGAGAAATGGTCTCGGAAGAACGGTTTCACCACATTGCGTTTGTAGCTTTCATAGCGGCGTGCAAATTCGCGCCCCAATGTGCCTCGCTGACCTGACGCACCTGCAAGCGGGGCGAACGTCAGAACAGGCGACCCCGCAAGGTCGCCAGGCAATAGGAAACGGCCAGGGGTGCAATCCGAAAACCCCGCTTCGCGCGCTGCGTGCAGATGGTTTGTGAATGTCGTGGACAGCGCCTTTGCCGTAGCTTCATCCAATGGCCCGTTTGGATCAACATCCGCCAGCGACGCCAAAAACACGTCCCCTTCAGGGCGATCACCAGAACGTTCAATCGCGGCAGCAGACCATGCGTCATAAGTTTGATCCAACAGCCCAAGGTCCAGCAACCATTCACCAGGATAATCGACAATATCGATGTGAACCGTGCGTGGCCCCGTCAAGCCAGACAGCAATCCTGTCGGCTGAACCCGCAACGATAAGCGCAGTTCGCTGATTTGCCGCGTCCCGTCTGGCCAACTTGGCTCTGGCGACGTGAGTTGACCAAGATAGGACTCATAGTTAAATCGCGGCAACGTGTCATCAGGCTGCGGTTGTAAATATGCCGTTTGAATGGCGCCGCTCGCTGCTGCGACCAGTTGCGGCATCCGCCCACGGTTCATCAGGTTCGCCACAAGGGCGGTGATAAACACGGTTTTGCCCGCACGGCTAAGCCCAGTCACCCCAAGCCGGATAACCGGTTCGGAGAACGGCGCGCTGAGCGTATTTGCCACGGCATCAGCGCCACGAGTAATCTGGTCGGCAAGGGCGGCAATGACCACGTCGCATTCCTTTGTCTAAAACAGCTTTGATTAAGATAAGGTCGCATTAGTCACTTGTGTAGGGATTGATTTCGAAACTTTCCCCGCATAAGCCCAAACACATGCCACGTTATGCCCTTCTTATCGAATATAACGGCGCACCATTTTCCGGATGGCAGCGCCAAAACGAACAGTCCAGCGTGCAAGGCACGGTTGAAGCTGCCTTGGCAAAGCTGGAAACTGGCCCACATAAGATTGCTGCCGCAGGTCGCACGGATGCTGGGGTTCATGCAACTGGCCAAGTGGCTCATTGTGATCTGACCCGCGACTGGGAGCCGTTTCGCCTGTCTGAGGCGTTGAATTTTCACCTGAAACCCAGTCCGGTTGCGATTGTCGCCTGTGCTGTGGTTGCCGATGATTGGCACGCAAGGTTCGATGCACGCGAGCGCCAGTACGTATTTCGCATCGTCAGCCGCCGAGCACCACTGACGTTTGAAAAGGGTCAGATGTGGCGTGTGAACCGCCCCCTTGATGCGGGTGCCATGCAAAAGGGCGCCGATTACCTTATTGGTCTGCATGATTTCACCACGTTCCGGTCAACCCTGTGTCAGGCTAAAAGCCCTGTAAAAACGCTGGACGAATTGCGCATTGAGCAGATCAGTCATGCCAACGGCATTGAGTATCAATTCCACGTCCGCGCCAGATCATTCCTACACAATCAGGTCCGCAGCTTTGTCGGATCACTCGAACGTGTGGGTTCCGGGGCTTGGTCGCCAGAGGACGTGAAAACCGCATTGGAAGCCCGCAATCGCGCGGCTTGCGGGCCAGTCAGCCCGCCAGATGGTCTTTATCTCGCAGGCGTGACTTACCCGACAGATCCATTTGGCACTTAGTCGTTATCAGTAAGGCCCGCGCCCGCGCCCGCAAGGCGTGATGCATCCGTGGCGGGGACGTATGTGCATGCAGCCAAACCGCCCAAATAGGTCCACAAATGCCCTGATACTGTCACCGCAGCAGCCATCGGTGGCACTGCGGTCGGTCCATCATCGCAGCGGACAGTTAGGTCAGCCCCTGTAAAGCTATGGCTAACGCAAACCCCTTGTCCGGCAAAAAGTGCCAGTACAAGACGCGGCGCATCTACGTCTTTTAGCACAACTGCATCATAGCCCGCCCGCAACGCATCGACCGCAACCGGCCCCGCCATTGCGGCGCGGGCAGCATCAATCTGCAACGTCGTATCTGTCCAAACGGCGATCACGGGTGAATGAGGCCCCGCCAAGGCCACCTCAATACAGTCCAAACGCACAGGGTCGGTTGCCGCCAAATACTCGGCGGCCAAGGCCATATCTTCGCAGTGGCCCAATGGGATGCCCGCGCCGCGTGCGGCCTTCAATACCATGCCGCCAATTTCATTCAAGGACCGCATCATAGCTGGGACACCGGCAGCCACCAATCGTCAGCGTTGTCCAATTCGTCCCAAAGCGGCGCGCCTTGAGCCAATGTGATGCGGGTCCAGCGGTCAGATTTTGGATCGAATTTAGCAGCACCAAAAAACGATAGTTTGCACCGCAACATATCGATCGGCAGGCATTCTTTCCCGATCAAATTGTCACGAATTTCTGCGTAAGGATGGATGCCAAGGGTCTGCACGCGCTTAACTGCAGCACGGTGTTCTGGATGGGCGGCAAGAAACGCGGCGACATTGCCATTTTGTTCGCTTAGTGATTTGGCTAAGCATTTCACTTGCCGCGCAATATCAAGCGGGCTTTCTAGATCCGCACCATCTTCCGCATGCCTATCACCCAAGCGCGGCTCCAACTTTTCCTCGGACACATACCAAAACTGGGCGCAATTATCGGTGCTGGTATAATCAGGAGAACACGCCCAATCCCAGTCGCGTTTGATCATGTCCGCAAGATTAGCACAGGACATCACCGGATCGATTTGCGGCGAAAGTGATGTCGCCATGCAGTCGGTCAGCCCGTCGATCAAGTCGCCGAATGGTTCCAATAACATGGCCGCCAGCAACTCTTGTGTGTCGATCGACCACTTATCGCTTGCTGAGATCAGCACATCAAGCGGCTGCGCGCCCGTCATCAACGCCGGCGTCATCATTGCAGTTACTTGCGGCCATTCGCGACGTAATGTGTTGACCCGATCCGCGGCAATCATGTCAGGCACATTCCATTCGGCCAGATGATCAGCAGCGCGTGTTGCAAGTTCGTAAATCCGCGCAATTTGATCCGCGTCAAGCAGCTGGATCGCACGCACCCGCGCAATCGCCGTTTCACGTACCTGCATCCATGCATCCAGCAAAATGGGATGAGTGACAAGAAACGGCGCCATGCCAAGTCCAGTTGAATTTCCAATCCCAAGGTAGCGTTTCGTTTGCCGATCAAGCGTTCCTCGGCCGACATGTTCAGCTAAATCATGCGTAAATCCGCGAATAAGCCAGACAGTCAGCATTTCAGCGGCAAACGGTCCGCCCATGCCGGCTCGATCTGCGATGCGCCCACGGTCTGCAATCCCGAATTTTCCGTTGCCGTACACCGCAGTTGTCCGCATCAGATAGCCCGTCGACCTGACAAGATCCGGGTCAGGTTGGCGGCCTTTGCGCAAACAACTGGTCACATGATCAAACAAGCGCACCGATTTGTTTGCACGGCTTAAAACAAGATCACGTTGGGTAAACCGAGACGATTCTTGATGGGGAGCAGCGGCGACGATCCGGTCGATTTCAGCCTTGCACGGGACCCCATCGTAAAGGACATAAGTCGTGTCCCAAGCCGTAGCAATCACGCGGTCAGTACGCATATCAGATGGAAGATCAGTAGAAACGGCGACCAAAGCATAGTCAAAATCACCAAACTGCAACTGATACACTGCGTGCCCGTACCCAGCATCATCCATCGCCCAGACCGTGCGCTCAACCTTTGCGTCCTCAGTGGCAAGCGCCCGCATGAGGCTGCGCAAAAATGACAAACGATGTGGAAACGAGGCGCCCATGCGGCGCAAACGCATTACCTGTGAAGGCGGGCGAAGCGGCGTTTGTGCAGGCGATGCGATATCTTTCATGGGGTGCGAAACTCTGTCTAAAAGAAGCGAGAAAAAAACAATGTTTTTAATGTAGCACAACCACCATCACACCCCAATCTGAATCGGACCATTTGCAGCCGTTTTTCGACCTTCAGCCAATTGGCACCCCTTCTCCGCTCATGTCCGGAAAAGTGATCGCCGGAGCCTTTGAATTTGGGTCTGGAGCAGTTACCAGACTATCAAGGCATATTTAGTCGATGTAGACTGTAAAGGGCACAACATGCATTACTCCACACGTTTCGTTGCCGCCCTTTTACTTGTCCCAACCATGTCGATGGCCCAAACTATCGATTTTGACATTTTGAGCGACGATGAAGGTATCGCAAGCGCGGTCCGGTCAGCATCACTGGTGGCGTCCATCAACGCCGCTGACACGCCCGATCCGCAAGACTATATCGCAGCTGCCCGCGCCGACTACCGCCGTATTTTGACTGCGCTTTATGGTCGCGGCCACTATAGCGGGACTATTTCGATCCTTATTGATGGCCGCGAAGCCGCTGGCATTGCGCCCCTCGACGCGCCAATCCGAATTGAGCAAATAGCACTGCGTGTTGATCCCGGACCATCGTTTACATTTGGCCATACTAGTGTTGATCCATTGCCATCAGATGCGTCGTTGCCCAAAAGTTTTGCGGGCGGCGAAGTGGCCGCATCAACGGTAATTGTGCAAGCCCTAGCTGAAAGTGTTGGCGCATGGCGCGACAACGGATACGCAAAAGCTGCCGCGACGGGTCAACAGGCCACCGCCAAACACGCAGAACGGGTACTGGATGTCGCCATAACTTTGGCTCCTGGTCCGCAGCTTACGTTTGGGACGCTGACAATTACCGGAAACGATGCCGTGCGCACGGCGCGTATTGCCAAAATTGCGGGGCTGCCCGAAGGCGAAATCTATTCTCCTGATGACATCACCAAGGCTGAGCGCAGGTTGCGCGAAACAGGGGCGTTTGACAGCGTGGCAATCGTTGAAGCGGATCAGATCGGACCCAACAACACGCTGCCAATTGAATTGCAGGTCGTTGAAAGCGTCCCGCGTCGGTTCGGCTTTGGTTTAGAACTGTCTTCGATCGAAGGGCTTAAGGTGTCGACATTCTGGATGCACCGAAATTTCATGAGCGGCGCAGAACGGTTCCGCATCGATGCCGAAATTGCAGGCATTGGCGGGTCTACCGGTGGAGCCGATTACACGTTGAGTCTGAACTTTGAAAGACCTGCCGTCTACGGCCCTGACACCGACTTCTTTTTGCGCACGCAAATCAGCCGCGAAGATGAACCCGACTATCTGGTGGACAAGATATCGGTCGAAACCGGCGTTACCCGCTTAATTGCCGATGAATTGATGACGCATATTGGTGTTGGTATATTGACCGCCCGCGAAGTCACGCCATCAGGCACCCGCGATTACACGCTTTTGACTTTGCCGCTGGCCGCCACGCTGGACCGACGCAACGCCGCCACAAATGCGAGCGCCGGATATTTTCTAAATGTCGAAGCGACCCCGTTTTACGATACCACCAACAACCTTTATGGTGGCCGAATTTTCGCTGACGCCCGCGCTTATCGCAGTTTTGGCACTGGTGACAAATTCACGTTTGCAGGGCGCGCCCAAATTGGAAGCGTCATTGGTACGACGATTGAGAACGCGCCCGCTGATTTCTTGTTCTATTCTGGTGGCGGAGGCACAGTGCGCGGACAGCCGTATAAAACGCTTGGCGTTGATAGCGTTATAGCAGGCCAAAACGCGCGCACCGGCGGGCAGTCGTTTGTCGGCGCACAGCTTGAAGCACGTTACGCAGTGACCGACAAAATCGGTCTTGTCGGGTTTTATGACTTTGGCCAAGTTGGTGCTGATGCAAGCTTTGGCGGGAACAGTGACTGGCACGCAGGGGCCGGTCTGGGTTTGCGTTACGATACCGGTATCGGCCCTATCCGGCTTGATATCGCCACTCCAGCTAGCGGCGACAACATCGCAAGCAGCGTCCAAGTTTATATCGGAATCGGGCAATCGTTTTGAAACAGATCATTCTTTGCGCCGTATTATCATTGTGCCCCATTGCAGTGACTGCGCAGACCCAAGAAGACACTGACAAAAGCTATTTGGCGCAGCTGATCGAGGACAATCTATCTGGCGGCTCTCGCGAGGTGAACATTATTGGATTTCAAGGCGCGTTAAGCTCTGCTGCCACGCTTGATGCGCTGACTGTCGCGGATGTGGATGGGGTTTGGCTGACGCTTGAAGACGTTGTTTTGACGTGGAACAGAGCGGCGTTACTGCGCGGACAGATTGATATCCAGGAGCTAAGCGCGCAGCGGATATTCTTGGCGCGCACGCCAGTATCTGAAAGCAGCGCGCCTTCGCCAGAAGCCACCGGATTTTCGCTCCCTGAACTGCCCGTAGGTATTCAGCTCGACCAGTTGAACTTCGCAGAAATCACATTGGGAGAGGCGTTCTTGGGGGAGGAAATATCGCTGAGCTTAACTGGTAGCGCGGCGTTAGCTAGTGGTGAAGGCAGCGCCACGATCATCGCCACACGCTTGGGCCCAAAGGTTGGACGCTTTGCAATTGATGGAAGCTATGGAAACGAAAGCCGCATTCTGGCGCTTGACCTGACTGTGTCGGAAGGCCCGAGCGGCATCGCGGCTCAGTTAATTGGTTTGCCGGGGGATCCATCCGCAGATTTGACGGTTTTGGGGACAGCGCCCATTGATGATTACGCGGCGACCTTGTCACTTGCGACTGATGGAACGGACCGGATCAGTGGTACATTCGCGCTTATTTCTGACGAAAGTGGGCAACTGTTTAGCCTTGACGTTGGTGGCGACGTTACCCCTTTATTCACGCCAGAGTATCAAGATTTCTTTGGTGATGACGTTGCTTTGACCGTTCAGGCGCGCACTGGATTGAATGGCGAGATTGACCTAGAAGACTTCGCGTTACGCGCCAAAACCTTGCAGTTGTCAGGCGCCGCGAAAATTGGTGCGCAAGGCTGGCCGGAACAGATAATCCTTCAGGGGCAGATCGCCGACATATCTGGTGACGTTGTTTTGCTGCCTTTATCGGGGCCCAAAACCTATATTGATAGCGCGTCCTTTGACCTAAGCTTGGATACTGCGGTGTCTTCAAATTGGGAGTCCGAACTGTCGCTTTCGGGTTTTGACCGACCGGGGCTCTTTATGCGTGATTTCAAACTTGCGGGTGGCGGCATTCTTGTCCCCGGTGAAGGCGATGCAATTGGCGACGTGACCGCAAACCTGAGCTACACCGCCTCCGGTCTGGAGCTGGATGATGCGGGTGCGTCTCAAGCACTTGGCGATACTATTTCGGGCGTATTGCAGGCGGCCCGTAAAGAGGGAGCCGTGACAGAGATTGAAAGGTTAACACTCACCGGCCCTGGACTTAAGATCTTAGCTGAAGCCACCATCGCGGGCACCGCGTCAGGACTGCGGACCCAAAGCAACATTTTGCTAAACGTCGATGCATTGGAGAGATTTTCGACGCTTGCGGGTCATGATTTGGCAGGGTCTGGCAATCTTGCAATTACGAGCACAATTGTCCCGGTAGAAGGCCTTTTTGACATAATAGTCAGTGGTACGACCCTTGATTTGGCTGTTGGCATTGAACAAGTCGATGCCGTTTTGGCTGGACAAGGCGACGTATCCATATCCGCCGTGCGCGACACCGAAGGAACGCGGCTAGAGGACTTGCGCATCCAGACACCCACAGTTCTCTTAACAGCAGACGCTGACTTTACCAGCGCAGGCAGTGAGGCGCGCTTCGACATTATATTGACGGATGTCGGCTTAATCGAGCCCCGCCTATTTGGTCCGGCCATGGTGACTGGCACGGTGACCCAAAATGCAGAAGGCAGCCTGAAAGTTGATGTTTCAGGTGATGCGAAGAACTCGGTGTTCAAGCTGACGGCCGATATTGACCCAGACTATCTCATTGATGGTACGATCTACGCTGATGTGGCCAATCTCGCGACCTATAGTGCGTTGATTGGACGACCGATTTCAGGCAGTGCGTCCGCTAGTCTGACCGGCTCCATGATAGCCAATCTATCTGCATTTGACTTGAACTTGGAAATGCAGACCAGTCATTTTGGCGTTGGAAACAGTATCGCAGACATCTTACTTGCAGGAAATGGTCAAATGACGGCGCAGGCGCAGCTAAAGAACGGTGATCTAATCGTCAACGATCTGACCCTGTCCACGGACAATATAACAGCCAACGGAAATCTGGGCGGGAGATCAGGTGCGGCGCACGGCGCATTCACCGCCCGCCTGCGCGATATTGACGTTTTGACGGGTCAGCTCAGCGGCCCGGTCATTGCAAATGGCACAGCCACCTTGGATGGTGTTGGCAATTGGGGTGTTGATGTACAGGCCAGTGGGCCAGGAGGCATCGCGCTACGCGCAGGTGGTCAGGTCGGCGCGAATGGAACAGTGAACCTAACCGCAACAGGTGAGGCGCCGATTGGCTTGGCCAATAATCTGCTTGAACCACGACGAATTTCTGGCGACGCTGTGTTCGATCTTGCAATCAACGGCCAGCCAAACTTGAACGCTCTGTCAGGCCGTATCGAATTGAATAATGCCCGTTTGGCAGCGCCCACTTTGGGCCAAGGTCTATCGCACATCGCGGGCGGAGTGACGTTCGCAAATGGTACAGCGCAAATTGGCCTCACTGGTGACGTGTTGTCAGGTGGTAGCGTGGCTGTACGCGGACCCATATCTTTGGCGTCACCGCAAGCCGCTGATTTGGCAATCGATCTCAGCGGGGTTATCCTAAAGGATCCAGAGCTTTACCAAACAAGCATATCAGGCGGCTTAACTGTCAGAGGTCCATTGACTGGTGGCGCGCGGATTTCTGGCCAGCTGACCCTTGGCCAAACCGATATTCAAGTGCCATCCTCGGGCGTTGGTGCATTTGGCGACCTTCCAATTGTGACCCATATCGGAGCAGACGCAGCCATCAGAGCCACCTTAGATCGGGCCGGAGTCTCAGCTGATGGTACCGATAGCGCCGCAGATACAGGCAATGCGCGACCCTTCCCGCTTGATATCACGGTCAGCGCACCGTCGCGCATCTTCATCCGTGGCCGTGGGCTTGATGCTGAACTTGGTGGCACATTGCAGATCGGTGGTACGACGAACAACATCCAACCTATTGGCCTGTTCGAGCTGACCCGCGGTCGTATCAATATCCTGCAACAACGCTTTGATTTGACCGAAGGTAGCGCATCGCTTCAAGGTGATTTTGAACCGTACATCCGCCTTGTTGCAACAACCGAAGCCCGCACGGGCACCACGATCTCCATCATCGTTGAAGGTCCAGCAACGGAGCCCAAAGTCAGCTTTGTCTCCGTTCCGACTCTGCCCCAAGACGAAATCTTGGCGCAACTAATCTTTGGGCGCGATCTGCAGAACATCAGCCCATTCCAAGCCGTTCAATTGGCCTCCGCTGTGGGCACATTGGCGGGGCGTGGTGGTAGCGGGTTGATTGACAGCTTCCGACAAAGCATTGGCCTAGACGATTTTGACGTCGCAACAGACCAAGACGGCAACGCGGCCGTGCGTGCGGGCAAATACCTGTCTGAAAACATCTATACCGACGTGACCGTATCCAGCGATGGATCGACCGAGATAAACCTTAACCTCGACATCACCGATGAGATTACCGCCAAGGGCACGGTCGATGCAGGCGGAGAAACCGGCATCGGAATATTCTTTGAACGGGACTATTAAACCACGTCCATAACGTAGTGCAGCAGCCGCACTTCATCAAAGAAATGATCCAAGAATGCTGGCAACAGATCGCGCGATGTATAACGGGCATCTGATGCAAGTCCCTGCGCCATGCCATCCGCATCCTTGTAGGTGATCGCAAGAGTCAGCGGAAAGTTGGGCCCATCGCGATCACCTTCAATCTGAAAGTAGACCCGAACGCCTTGGGCCCCATCAAATTGCTGCCAAAGCGGTAATAACGTCGTTTCCACATAGGCACGCATTGCGCCCACCTGCCCCAGCTTCACGGTCCCTTGAAAGATTGCCTGCCGCTGGATCATGAATCAGCCCCCGCGATGTTTGAAGCTGTCACGCCGGAACGAATACAGCGCCGACGGGTCAACGGCCACGTCCACAACCGCTGGCTTTCCGCAGGCAAGTGCTGCCTCGATTGCGGGACCAACTTCATCCAGCCTATCTGCTTTGAACCCCGCGGCACCGTAAAGTTCGGCCAGTTTATCAAACGGAGGACTCGATACGTCGGCCCCGATATAACGCCCATTAAAGAAATCGCGCTGATACGCCTTTTCTGCTCCCCAGCATTTGTTATTCATCACAACGGTCACCGTGTTGATCCCATGATCAACTGCGGTCGACAATTCCGACACGGTCATTCCAAAACCACCATCACCCATTAAGCTGACGACGGGTCGGTCCGGTTCCGCGCATTTCACACCGATCCCGCAAGCCATAGAAAACCCGACAAGCCCAAAATCAAGCGGCGTAAATAGGCTCCCTGGGGTCCAGTAATTGAGCGCATCCGTCGCCTGCAAACACAGCGTCCCTGCGTCCATCGTAATCGCCGCATCATGGGGCAGAACATCGCGCAGTGTTTTGAACAATCCCGATGGCTGCATAGGGTTCGTCATGATCGCATCAGCATCACGTCTGGTCAGGAATGCGTGCCGCTCGGCTTGGAAATCGCGCGTCCAAGCATCGGCATTGGCGCGGTCCCTAAGCAGGTTCACTACATCTGTCAATTGACGTGCGCAGGTCCGCGCATCGGCCCATATACCCATAGAGACAGGGAAAAACCGGCCAATAGCAGTTGGTTCCAGTTCAACCTGAATGATCTGCGCGTCGCGGTTGATATTGTCATAAGTGTAGAACGTCGCATTGAACCCAAGCCGCGTGCCAAGCGCCAAAATCACATCGGCTTCTTTGACCAAACGGCTGGCCACCGCATTGCCGCGCGGCCCCATCTGACCCGCATTTAGCGGATGTCCAAACGGGATCGCATCACCGTGGCCAGGTGATGTGACGATGGGGCAATTGAGCGCCTCAGCCAAGGCGATCGCTGCCTCATGCCCACGTGTGTTCTTGATCCCGCCGCCCGCAATAATCACGGGTTGATGCGCGCCCAAAAGCATTTTGGCCGCGGCCTTAATGTCAGCATCCTGCGCCGCGGGAACAGATTGGTTGCGGTAGCCGCTCGGCTTTTGCAATGGCGGAAAATCCGCTTGAGCGGCCAATACATCGCGCGGCAAGTTCAGCTGAACAGGGCCTTGGCGCGGCGATAATGCGGTGCGGAATGCTTCGCGAAGCAGCTCTGGGACGCGGTCCGCACTTGGGGCCGTCCACGTCTTTTTGGTCACGGGTGTGAACAACGCCTGCTGATCTACTTCTTGAAATGCATCGCGGTAAATATGCCCTTGAGCCAACATGCCTGCAATTGACACCACCGGCGAAAACGCGGCCTTGGCCTGGGATAGACCTGTGACAAGGTTTGTTGCACCCGGCCCATTTTGACCTGCAAGCACGACCCCTGCTCGACCCGATGCCCGCGCAAACCCGTCCGCCATATGCGTGCCAGTTCGTTCATCATGCACGCCGATCATCTTTATCGGGCTGTCGTATAACGCGTCAAACATTTCCATTGTTGCCGATCCGATCAAGCCAAAAACATGGCTGACGTCTTCGGCTTCAAGGGCGGCAACTGCGGCTTGGCCGCCAGACATTGGCGTGGTCATTGGATTTGCCTTTCAAGGAAACCTAGGATCGGTTTGGTGTATGCGTCGGGGTATTCCATCACCCCCAGATGCTGGAGCTTTGGAACGATGATAGTTTGCGCGCCCGTGATTTCAGCCGCAATAGCACGGGTCATCGCAGGTGTGCTGCCGCTGTCATTTTCGCAAGTCATCACAAGGGTCGGCGCGTTGATCTCACCATCCCGGCCACTCAATTCCACGACACCATTGGCGAGCACCCACGCGGCTTGCGCGTAGCTTTCGGCATCAACAACTTCACGCCAAGCGCGAACCTTTGTGGCACCCTTGCCTGAGACCAAATAATCTGGTGTAAACCAGCGCTTCAGTGCCGCATCAAAAGTCGAAAACGCACCTTGATCGCGCACGGATTTGGCGCGCGCTTCGACCATGATCTGCGCCTCAGCACCGCGATCATGCGGGGAATTCAGGATGATAAGCGACGCCGTTTTGTCAGGGTGATCCAACGCAAAACGGCGATTGATCATGCCGCCAATTGAAAAGCCTACGATATGCGCTTGTGCAAAACCCAAATGATCCATCAGCCCTGCAAGCTGATCCGCATAGACAGTCAATGATGCCTGCGACGGCGGCGGCGCGGATGCTCCGTGACCATACAGATCATAGGACAGCACACGGTATGTCGCGAACGCAGGCAGCATATCGGCGAACACATCGCGGCACAGCCCAAGCCCGTGGATAAACACCACGACGGGCGCATCCATCGGTCCGGTCAGGCTATAAGCGGTGCCGTTAAACGCCTGCTGGATTTTCGGCATCGTGGCCCATTTCCTTAAGGTCTTCATAGCGGTTGCCAATCCGGTGATTGGGATGCCCACCGATGGATGCGCCAAGTGCAACGACAACTTCGTCCTCGGCTGGGGCGTCGGGAATTGACGTGTGGATCGTCTGATAATGGCTACGCAGCCCGCCATCGTCTTTGTGCATCAGCGGGATAATCAACGAAGTGCCCGCGGCCCCGCGCGTGTTGGCAAACACCAAATACGATTTGGCATCAACGGCATTGCGATATTCATTGCCGAACCACAGCGTGTGCGTCAGCGCTTGAGCATGTTCAGTCTCGCCACCCATCCCGACAATCGACGCCTTGCCATAGCCTTCGACAGTGCCGCCGGTTTCCTTAAGTATCATGTCGGTCAACATCTTGCCCAAAACCGGGCCGTGGCTGCGAATTTCAGGGCGTAGGTCTTCGACGTAACCGCGGCCAAACCAAGGGTTTTTGATTATCGCCATGGCGGCGACCAAAAGCGTTGGGATCTTAACGGTTTTTCCGCCTTCAATAAAAGTATGTTGCACGGTCGTAAGTGTGCGGCGAATTTCAACAGTCATGGTGGTCTTTCCTTTAGGCAAAAGCAGGCATTACGCGGTCGATGAACAGCTGAAGCGACCGCTTTTGCACAGCCATGTCCAACCCCATTGAGGCGTAATAAATATAGGCATCAACGCCAAGATCTTCGTAGGCGCTCAATTTGGCGATGACCGCATCGGGGTCGCCAAACGTCAGGTTCTCTTCCAACATAGCAGGATCGACGCGCACGTTGCCTTCGAGTTCATCCAGCGGGATGCTTTCAGGAAAGCCGTTCACGACATCGCCCTTTTTCATCATTAAATTGCCGAATTTCCCCAGCGCATTGCGAATTGCGCCCAATGTGGCGGCGTGGTCATCTTCGGTGTCGTAAACGCTGGTGTGGCGCATCAGGGCAAATGTCCCGTTCCAGCCGCCCGCCTTGGCGATGCTTTCATCTAGCTGGGATTTGTATTTTTCCGCCTCGGAAAACGGCATTGTCAGGGGCCAGCACATCACGTTGCAATCGTTGGCCACAGCATAGTCGAACGTGGCAGGCGACCGTGCGGCGACCCACATCGGCACCTTTTCTTGAACAGGTTTCGGGCAGGATGTGGCCTTGGGGAACTGCCAGTTTTCGCCGTTGTGTGCGACGTCGCCTTTCCAGAGTTCACGCACTAAAGGCAGCATTTCTTGCATATACTGGTGACTGTCTTTTTGATCAAGGCCGGGGTGCATGCGATCAAATTCACGCTGATACGCGCCTGATCCAAGACCCAATTCCAGCCGTCCGCCGGATAAAAGATCTACCATTGCCGCCTCGCCAGCCAGATTTATCGGGTGCCAATATGATGCGTTTGCAACCCCGCAGCCAAGCCGGATATTATCCGTATGCGCCGCCCACCAAGTCATAATCTGGAACGGATTCGGCGCAATGGTCATTTCCAATGCGTGATGTTCAGCCGCCCAAGCGACCTCGAATCCAGCTTTGTCGGCCATCCGGATCATCTCGATTGTGTGGTCCCGCACTGCGCACATATCGACGCTGTCATCCATGCGCTCAAGGTTAATTGCGATGTGAAATTTCATAGGTCGGTCTCCTGTTCAGCGCTGCTTAAAGGGGTTTGCAATCGGCTCGTCGGACATGTTCATCCAAACGGTTTTTGGGCGGGTATAGGCATAGAGCGCTTGGAACCCGCTTTCGCGCCCATAGCCGCTGTTCTTCATGCCACCAAACGCCGCAATAGGGCTGATCGCGCGGTAAGTGTTCACCCAGACGATGCCGGCCTTAATCTTTTTCGACATGCGCAAAGACCGCGCGCTATCGCGGGTAAAAATACCGGCGGCCAACCCGTGTTTCGTGTCATTGGCCAGCGCAAGCGCCTCGTCCTCGGTTTTGAACCGCTGCACGGACAACACAGGGCCAAACAGTTCGGTGTCAACAATGGTCATATCTTGGGTCGGACAGTCGATAATCGTTGGCTCAAAATACAGCCCACCAAGGGCGGGTTGCTTGCCCCCACACAGAATTTTACCGCCCTCAGCTTTGGCCAATGCGACTTGGGTTTTGATATGATCCAACTGTGCTTGGGTGCAAAGCGGGCCCATTTCGGTGTCGCCGTCTTGCGGGTCACCAATACGAATGTTCGTTGCGAAATTGATCAAGCGGTCCAAAAATTCATCCGCGATGTCTTCGTGCAAATATAGTCGAGATCCAGCCACACAGCTTTGACCCGTCGCGCCGAAAATACCGGCAATCGATCCGTTAACCGCGCTTTCTATATTGGCGTCATCAAACACGATGAACGGCGATTTCCCCCCAAGTTCGAGCGATACTTCGGCGAAGTTCTCGGCGGCGTTGCGCATGATATGACGTGCCGCATTGGGGCCGCCAGTGAACGCCACTTTTGCGACAAGCGGATGCGACGTCAAAACTTGGCCACACGGCGTGGCATGTCCAGTAACGATGTTCACAACGCCGTCGGGGATACCTGCCTTAGCAACAAGCTTACCAAATTCAAGCAACGGCGCGGAGGCATGTTCGGACGCTTTAAGAACGATGGTATTGCCAGCAGCTAAGGCAGGCCCAATCTTCACGGCGCTAAGGAACATCTGACTGTTCCAAGGCACTACTGCGGCCACGACACCGATAGGTTCGCGGTCCGTGAACACAAACATATCGGGTTTATCGATGGGCAGGGTTTCACCATGCAACTTGTCAGCAGCACCCGCGTAGAAATGCAGAAACTCGGCGATGTAGTTTGCCTGCCACGCGGTTTCAGAAAACATCTTTCCGGTGTCAGTTGTCTCAATCCGACCAATTGATTCCGAGTTTTCTGCCAAAAGATCGGCGAGCCTGCCAAGTGCTTTGCCCCGTGCCGTCGCCGTCATGTCACCCCAAGGGCCATCAAGTGCAACGTGGGCGGCTTGAACGGCTGCATCAACGTCTGCGGCCGTTGCTTCGGGAACTGTCGACCAAACAGCGCCAGTCGCAGGGTTTACGCTATCAAAACGACCACCATCGGACGCATCAATCCATGCACCGCCGATCAGCATTTGGTAATTCACGATGTCCGTCATGTTCGCCCCCATATTCCAAAAGCAGACTAGTCAAGAAATACGATTTGGAAAAACGAAAGTTTTTGCATACTATGTTCGGAAAGGGCGAATTATGAATCTCACTGAATTGCGCACATTTCTGGCGATCATCGAAACCGGCAGCCTTGTGCGGGCATCTGAGGCGCTAAATGTGACGCAGTCCACCGTCACGGCCCGGCTAAAGGCATTAGAAGACGAGCTGGGTCAGCGACTGATCAATCGCCAGAAATCTGGCGCGAGCCTGACCGCTGCTGGTGTTCGGCTGCAGCGATATGCCGCGACGATCAGCGATCTTTGGCAACAAGCACGGCAAGAAACCGCCCTGCCAGATGGGATGCAATCGGTGTGCAATATGGCCTGTCATCCTGACTTGTGGCCCGATCTTGGTGCGCGGCTGTTTGACCATATCCGCACGACACAGCCGCATATCGCGCTGTCGATTTGGACCGGCGGCCAGCATGATTTGACGCATTGGTTGGACAACGGCTTGGTTGACCTAGCGCTGACGTATTGGCCAAGCACCCGAGCTGCCAAACTGACCGATGAATTGCCGCCAGATCGTTTGGTCCTTGTTTCAGATCAAGCAGATAGCCCCATTCGGTTTGACAAAGGCTATGTCTACGTTGAGGGCGGGGATGATTTTGGTCGCGCGCATGCCACCGAATTCGCGAATGCTGGTACTGCGCGCCTGAACTTTGGCACGGCGCGTTTGGGCTTAGACCACTTGCTGAAACATGGCGGATCAGCCTATTTGCCGGACCGGCTTGTTCAGCCACACTTAGGCAAAGACCTGCATAGGCTAACCAATGCGCCAGTGTTCACACGCCCATCCTATGTTGTATCTCGCAGCACCGCGCGGGCCGGATGGACTTGGTTTGATGATGCGATTGCGGCGATGATCTAAGCAGAATTACTGGCCAGAACATGTTCCGGCGCGTGATACGGGCAGGCCACGTGGTGGTCGCCACCAAGATCAATCATTTGTGGTCGGTCGCCCGCACAACTGGCCTGAACTTTCGGGCAGCGGGTCCGAAAAACGCATCCGGACGGAGGCGCCAATGGCGACGGAAGCTCACCTTCTAAAATGGGTCGCACGCGCGCCTTTTCCAATGCCGGATCAGGGATCGGCACCGATGAGATTAGCGCCTGCGTATAGGGATGTTCCGGCGCTGTCGTCAGCGTGTCGGCGGTTGCCGTTTCCATCTGACGCCCCAGATACATCACAACGATCCGGTCGCTAATATGTTTGACCACCGATAGGTCATGCGCGATGAAAATCATCGACAGCCCCATGTCGCGCTGCAATTCCATCAACAAGTTCACGACTTGCGCCTGCACGGATACATCCAGCGCCGACACCGGTTCATCGCAGATAATCAGCTTGGGCCGCAGGATCAGCGCACGCGCGATCCCGATCCGCTGGCATTGTCCGCCGGAAAATTCATGTGGATAACGGTTAATCAGATTGGGCAGCAAGCCAACGCGTTCCATAAGGGTGGCCACCCGCATCTTAACTTCTTTACGCGGTGTGCTCGGTTCATGGGTCACCAGTGGTTCGGCAATAATATCACCAACCGTCATGCGCGGGTTGAGCGCGGCCAGCGGGTCTTGGAAAATCATCTGGACATCGCGACGGTGCACGCGTCGTTCACGGGTATCCATATTGGCCAAATCGGCTCCTTCAAACAGGATGCTTCCGTTTGAAGATGGCACAGTGCCAACAATTGCGCGCGCAAGCGTCGATTTTCCTGACCCGCTTTCGCCAACTACACCAAGGCATTCGCCCGCATTCAGGTCAAACGACATTTGGGATACCGCATGTAGCTTTTGTGCTGGTGTCCAAGGCCATGCGCCTTGTTTGCGCACATCAAAGGTGACGGAAAGATCGCGAACAGACAAGATCGGGGACATTACACAACCTCCGGTACAGGGATATTACAGGCGCGGCGGCGGTCACCGGCAAAGGTTTCAAGCGCAGGGCGCAGGTCATGACAACCTTCGCGCACCGCAGCGCAGCGCGGCGAAAACGGGCAGCCTTTGGGAAGCCGCGACATGTCTGGCGGCTCTCCGGCGATGGTCGCCAATTCGCCCTCAGTGCGGTCAAGGCGCGGCACAGCGCGCAACAAACCTTGAGTATAAGGATGGCTTGGGGCGGCAAACACGGCGTCGGTTGTGCCTTCTTCCATGATCTGCCCGCCATACATCACAAGCGTCCGGTCACAAAAACCCGCTACCACCCCAAGGTCATGGGTGATCAGAATGATTGCGGTGCCAAATTCCTGACGAATATCTCCGAGCAACTGCATAATCTGCGCCTGAACGGTCACATCAAGCGCGGTTGTCGGCTCGTCGGCAATGAGCAAACGCGGGCGGCATAGCAGTGTCATCGCGATCATGATCCGCTGGCGCATTCCGCCAGAAAACTCATGTGGGAACGACCGAATGCGATTAGCCGCATCGGGAATACGCACCGCATCAAGCATGCGCACAGATTCCGCAATTGCCTCTTTTTTGCTCATGCCTTTGTGCAATGTAAGCACCTCGGCCATCTGCTCACTGATCCGCATATAGGGGTTCAATGACGTCATCGGATCCTGAAAGATCATCCCGATCTGACGGCTGCGCACCTTGTTTAAGGCGGCCATCGACAACCCAATTAATTCATTGCCGTCGAACTTTACCGATCCGGTCGCCGCACCATTGCGTGCAAGCAGACCCATTGTGGCAAACGCGGTTTGGCTTTTGCCCGATCCGCTTTCGCCCACAATCGCAAGCGTTTCACCCGCGCCGATGCCAAAGCTAACACCGTTGACGGCATTCACATCGCCGTCGCCGGTTTTGAATGTGACCTTAAGGTCATTAATTTCCAAAAGGCTCATTTTTAGCGGTCCTTCGGGTCAAGTGCGTCACGTAATCCATCGCCGACAAAGAAGAAGGCAAAGATGGTTACGACAAAGAAGAATAGTGGAAATCCGATCTGCCACAGGGTGCCATATTGCATGGATCCCGCCCCTTCATTGATCAGCGCACCAAGCGACGTGTTCGGCTCTTGCACGCCAAGGCCAAGGAAACTGATGAAGCTTTCAAAAATGATCATATTGGGAACTAACAGCGTGGCGTAAACGATCACGATGCCAAGCAGGTTCGGCACGATGTGGCGCAGGATAATCTTGATCGGATGCACGCCCGTGGCGACCGCAACCTCGACAAATTCCTTGTTCTTGATCGTCAGCGTTTGCCCCCGCGCAATCCGCGCCATGTCGAGCCACGATATCAAGCCAATGCCGATGAACAGCATGGTAATTGATCGCCCAAAGATGACCAGCATCAAGATCAGTACAAACATAAACGGGATCGACATAAGCACATCAACGATGCGCATCATGATACCGTCGAGACGACCACCAAAATAACCTGCTGTCGCACCATAAAGCGTGCCGACGACTACTGCGACCATAGCGCCAACCATGCCGACCATCAGTGAAATTCCGGTGCCCTGCACAACGCGGGCATATAGATCACGGCCGTTGTTATCGGTGCCAAAGTAATGCCCAGTCTCAAGCGATGGCACGCCTTTGTAGGCGTTTGACCCGATCAGCGTGAAATCCACGAAATCGCGTTCCCACTGCGCGATCAGGCTGCCGAATAACGCAAACGCGGCGACAAAAATCAACAGAACCAAGGACACGGTTGCGGCCTTATTGCGCAAAAATCGAGTGCGCGCGTCGGCCCAAAGTGATCGACCTTTGACCTCTGACAGAGCCATTGCGTCGACAATGCCTTGCACGTTTTGAGGGTTAGGAATCATGATAATGTTCCTCTAATAGCGGATCTTCGGGTCAATCCATGCGTAAAGCACGTCCACCAGAAGGTTGAAGATAATGGTCAATGCGCCCACCAGAATGGTGATCCCCATCATGACCGAATAATCGCGGTTAAAGGCCGAATTCACAAAGAACGTGCCGATGCCACCGGTTGAAAAGAAGCTATCGATCACAACAGAGCCGGTGATCATGCCCACAAATGCGGGGCCCAAATAAGACAGTACGGGTAACATCGCTGGCTTCATTGCGTGCTTCCAAATCACACGACGCATTGGCAACCCTTTGGCCTGTGCCGTGCGGATGAAATTGGTGTTCAACACCTCAAGCATCGACGACCGCGTGATCCGTGCAATCGATGCCATATAAGACGTGGATAGGGCCACAACTGGCATAATCAGATGCTGCCATTGACCGCCATTCCAACCACCACCAGGTAACCAACCGAGCCAGAGCGTGAAGGTCAAAAGCAGGATCGGTGCCATTACAAAGTTAGGTAAAACTTGCGCGCCAATGGAAATGCCAACAGCCATATAATCGAGCCACGAGTTTTGTTTGATCGCAGCGGCAATGCCAAGCGACACGCCCGCAGTCACGGCCACAACAAAGGACCAAAATCCAATGGTCAACGTGACGGGGAACCCTTGGGCAATGATGTCATTGACCGACCGGCTTTTGTATTGAAATGAGGGGCCGAAATCGAACTGGGTCACGACGCCAACCACATAGTTGACGATCTGCTTCCAGAACGGGTCATCCAATCCGTATTTCGCCTGAATATTGGCCAATACTTCGGGCGGCAGCGGGCGTTCAGAATTAAACGGGCCACCCGGTGCGGCGTACATCAGAACGAACGAGATCACGACGAGGATCAACAACGTCGGCACAGCAACGGCAAGCCGTCTGGCAACAAAGCTAAACATGAATTTTGGGTCCGCGTGTCAAAGTACGAGAGTGGCCGCGCCCCAGATTATAGGGCGCGGCCGGTGCAGTTTCAGGTGTTATTCACCAGCGATCTTATACAGATCCTTGGAGTACCAGTTCTGCTGGAAGTTCTCGTATGGCCAACCCTTGACGTCATCATCAAGCATTTTCACAGCCGCATAGTGATAGATTGGGATGATCGGCGTATCAATCGCGATCAGCTCTTCTACACGGTCATAGTTGGCCTGTGGGTTGTCAGATGTTTTGGCTTCAGCCAACAGCGCGTCAACTTCGGCATTCATATACTGCGCATCGTTGTACCCAGATTCTGACTGCATCAAGTCAAGGAACGTGGATGCTTCGTTATAGTCGGCACACCAACCGGCACGCGCGATTTGATAGTCTTGGTTGCCACGGGTTTCCAAGAATGTCTGCCATTCTTGGTTGTCCAAACCAGTTGTTACACCCAATGTCTGTTTCCACATTTGGCTGATCGCAACCGCAATCGACTTATGGGATTCGGATGTGTTGTAGATCAAGTCTACGTTAAGCGGGTTGTCAGCACCGTAGCCCGCGTCAGCCATCAAAGACTTCGCCATTTCATTACGCTCGGCTTGGGTCATTGACGCCATTGGAATGTCAGGCGTTTCAAACCCAGCGGTTGCCCAATGTGTGAATGTGTAGGCTGCAACTTGGCCACCGGCCAAAACGTTGTTGACGATGATGTCACGATCAACCGCTAGCGACAGGGCTTTGCGCACATTTGCGTCCAGCAATGCCGGATTGGTCGTGTCAGTCATGTTGACGGTGTAATAATAAGAACACGCCTGAGGAATAGACATCGTCTCTGCTGGGTACTGCTCGGACAGCGATGGGTACTGGCCTGCTGGTACTTCTGTGCGGTCAAGTTCACCAGCGAGATAACGTGTAAGTGCCACGTTTTCGTCGTTGATGATCAAAGAAACAGTTTTGTCGATGATGGTATTGTCATTGTCCCAATAGTGTACGTTGCGCTCGCGGACGAGCTTTTCTTGTGGGACGTGCTCGGTCAGCATATAGGCGCCGTTCGACACCATATTGCCTGGCTTGGTCCAATCCGCGCCGTGGGCTTCAATAACCGACTGCGGCACTGGGAACGTGGTTCCGTGCGTGACCATTTGGGCAAAATACGGCAGCGGCTGTCTCTTATACACATCTCCGAGCCCACGAGA
>CAJXTP010000016.1 GCA_913061335.1 uncultured Loktanella sp. | reverse complement strand
ATCCTTCCCATTCTGCGTCGTTCTGCCAAAGGGATTCGTAGGTGTCGTCTTGTACGCGCCATTCGCCTAGCGTGGATCGCGATCCGTCTACGGCGTAAATCGTCGTCCCGTCAGGGTCAAAATACTGGCGATAGTTTGCGCCTGCCCATGTCCCGACGGCGGTGTTCCCCGACAAAAGCGCTGTGATCTCAAGGGTCTGAAGTTTCACGGATTGCGCCGCTACGGGCGTGGCAAGCATCGCCAATAGACCTGCCAAAATGCTGCGCCGGACTGTCATGCGGTTTCTCCTACCCGCCAGTCGGGCACATCCTTGATCAATATTTGGGCGACGCGGTTAACAGCGCGGCGCGGTTGGTCCACCTTTTCACCTGTGAACCCACAGTCAAGCAGCGCCTTGTCCCATACGGTCAGCCATGCGTGTGCATCTGCTTGCCGGATTGGCACATGCGCGTGAATTTGGCGTACATCCATATGCCCGTGGGTTTCGCGGTAATGCTGCCGACCGCCCAAAAATCCAATCATAAAATCAGCCTGTTGAACGCGCGTGTGATCAATGCCGTGACCCCTAAAATGCAGCCGGTGGATGTCGGCTACATTTGGGTCGGTTTCCATCAGATCGTAAAAGTGGTTCACGAGCCGGAATATGGCGCCTTCCCCACCCAAGTGATCGATCAGCGTTTTCATTAGGACCGTGGGCGCTCTTTCTTGGGATCAAACGCCGCGAGGTCAGGCCGGATAACGGCTGGCAGGCGTTTTTGTTCGCCGTCCAGTTTGCCTATCTCCAATTCCGTCCCCGCGTCTGCATGCGCCACGTCAACGCGTGCCATCGCGATGTTTTTGCCGAGCATTGGCGAGCGGATCGCAGAGGTGACTTCGCCAATTTGCGCGCGCCCGCCGGAGGTATGCACGCAATCGCCGTGATCCACATCAACGGCGCTGTCGACGTCAATGCCAACCAACTTATTGCGCGGATTTTCTTTGCGGCGGATCAGGGCATCGCGGCCGATGAAATCGTCGACTTTGGATTTGAGCGGCACGGTGAACCCGATGCCTGCCTCGAACGGATCAGTCTGGTCGGAAAAGTCGTAGCCAGCAAAGATAAGCCCTGCTTCAATCCGCACCATATCAAGCGCCTCGAGGCCCATTGGGACCAGCCCGTGGTCTTTGCCTGCCTCCCAGATTGCATCAAAGATTTCAGTCGCGTCTTTGGGGTGGCACATGACCTCGTAGCCCAGCTCACCAGTATAACCTGTCCGAGACAAAACAAATGCAGTGCCGCTTTCGTTGTTCAGGCGCGCAGGAGCAAACCGGAACCAGCCAATTTGGTCAAAGTTCGGTTGGTGCGGCGCAGTCCAGACGATTTTGCGCAGCAGATCACGGCTTTCTGGGCCCTGCACGGCAACGTTATGCATCTGGTCAGTGGACGCACGAATGAGGACCTTGAGACCCAGCTTTTCAGCCTGCTCACGCATCCATTCGCCGCCGTAATCTGAGCCACCGATCCAGCGGAAATTATCCTTACCCAGACGGAACACCGTGCCGTCATCAACCATGCCGCCATGTTCATAGCACATCGCAGTATAGACCACGCCGCCGATGGACAGGGTTTTCATGTTACGGGTGAATACGTATTGGCAAAGGGCTTCAGCGTCAGGGCCAGTGATTTCGAATTTTCGCAATGGTGACAGGTCAAGAATGACCGCTTTTTGACGGCAGGCCCAGTATTCTTCGATACACCCGTGGCTGGTGGAATTTGCGGCCAGCCAATACCCATTATATTCGATAAAGTTATTGGTGTGCTTGACAAAACTGTCATGAAACGCAGTTTTCTTGGTCATCTTTGGCTCCGAATCTTTTGTCGTGCGGATCGCAATGGACCGGCTGAATGTTTCTTTGCCGCTATAGGTGCGGACGTGAATGTCGGAAGGATTCCAGCCGTTGGCGGCTGATGTATCATCGGGGCAGGCAGAGCTGACGCACACAACATCAGTCAATGCGCGCAGCAGAACGTAATCGCCGGGGCGCGACCACGGCTCGTCTGAATATAGGACGCCATGATCGTCAAGGAACGTGTTAAAGAAGAAGTTAATCGCCATCCACCCGTGTCGTGGCGCCACGCCGTAATCTTGCAGCGCACCGTTGAAATTGGTGGAGCAGTTTGCATGGCCTGGATAGCCCATGTCGTTGTAATATTTCTCGGTGCAGGCCATCGCGAAGGCGTCGTGCCGCCCGCAGGTGTCTTGCACAACCTCGACCAGTGGCAACATCTCTTGGTCGTAATATTTCGCGTGCAAACCCGGCATTGGATAGGCGTGGCCCATCAACGTGCGGGTCGTTGTCACGTCAAGCGCGTGCTCGATGCCTTTGTCCAGTTTGCTTGCGCTGAAGCATTCAAAATCGGAACACTGCCGCCCGTCCACATCGATGATCTGGATATAATCGCCCGCTTTTACAAAGAACGATTCGGCGGTTCGCGTATGCACCCGAATGTCTGAAAGCGGGTCGGCCAGAGGGTCGGGGGCTTCAAATTTCACCACCGATTTAATGACGGCCCGTTTGATCATTACGACCAGTGGGGTTGCTGTGTTTTGCAGCTCGGCGTCCATCGGACCCGCGGGGGCTGCAATGATCACGGCTCCATCGCGCACCGCACGAAAAGTGCTTTCGGTTTTGGCAGGTGTCGTTGCTTCAAACAGATGGATTGCACCGGGTTGCGACAGGTCGATGCCGCGCGCCTCAAGGCTCATGCGCAACCCGCGTAAAGATTTGTTATCACTGGTTAAAAGGTCGTGAAGTCCGCCTGCGGGACCCGCGCCTTTTTCACCCAAGACGCCTGCGTCGATCTTGCCTTTGGGGTCGGTCGCGATCAGCTCGCAGAGCTGTCCACCTTCATCATTGATGATGGTGACCTGATCGCCCGTTTCAAGCAGGATGAACACGGCACCGCCGCCCTCTACGACATAGCGTTCCGTGCCGCGTGGCATGGAGAACACGTTTGGTTCGATAATCACGCTTGGCTTTGGCGGCCCGCGTTTGACAGTTGGATATTGATCGTCGAGCATGGTCGGACCCTTGGTGCAAATGTTGCATGTGCGGAATAAATATTTAATCTCAAGAATAAGAATACATGCAAACACCCTCACAGCAAATGAAAAGACACAATGACGCATCATCAGATTAATTTAATTGGCTGGATTCTGTTTGTTATCTCAGCAATCGGCTTTTGCATCACCAGCATTGGCAGCTTTTGGGCCATGTTCGGGTCAGTGTTCTTTTTGGTCGCCTGTTTGGTCTTTATGATTCCTTTTTTTCGAGCCGATAGATGAGCGCCCTTTCTCTGGGAATCATTGCTGCATTCGCTTGGGGGTTTCACGATATTTGCGTCAGGTACCTAAGCCAGCGGACCCCGTTGATGGCGTCGTTGCTGGTCGTGTTGATTTTTGGACTGTTGTTTCATATCGGCGTGATGGTTGTTGAGGATGGGTTCGCCCCGTTGACCCCACAAACCGCATGGATGGCGTTGGTGTCTGGCACATTTTTTCTGATGGCGAGCCTTGGGCTTTACGGCGCATTTCAACGGGGGCCGGTAAAATTGGTGGCCCCGATCATAGCCAGTTATCCAGTGCTGTCGTTGGTGTGGGCACTGGCCCGCGGCGCGCAGATTACAGCATGGCAATGGGGCGCGGTCATAGCGATTATCGTCGGTGTGTCATTGGTTGCGGCCTTAGCGCAGCATGACGATGAGGACAATCCGCCCGCTGGACCGACCATCGCGTTTTCATTGGTCGCGGCTGTTGGGTTCGCGGGCACGTTTGCGTTAGGCCAATATGCGTCCGAGATTTCGGGGCATTTGCCGGTCACATTGGTCACACGGATCATGGCACTTGCGCTGTTGATCGGTGCCATGGGTGCGTTACATTTGCCGTTTTGGGCTGGATGGCGGGCGTTGCCAGTGCTGGCGTTAATGGGAATCGCGGATGGTATCGCGTTGCTGTGCTTGCTTGCCGCTGGCGGGTTGCCGGACGCACAATATGCCGCTGTCGCATCGTCGTGCTTTGGCTTGCTGACGATCTTAATGGCGTGGGCATTTTTACGCGAAAAGATGACGCCCCCACAGTGGGTGGGATGCGCCATCGCATTTTCAGGGATCGGGTACTTGGCGCTTTAGGGTAGGCCAAGCGCCTTTTTCTTATCCGCGGCCCATTTCATGATCACAAGATCGAAGGTCAGCGCCATCAGCGACACGCAAATACCAAGCACAAAGTTCTTGCCCAGATCGGTCCCTGCCAGCGTTCGCTGCAGTTCTTGACCCAAATCTTGCGTCCCGATAAACGCCGCGATGATCACCATAAAGAAGGCGAACATGATTGCTTGGTTGAACCCAACAGCCATTGTTGGCAGCGCCAGCGGTAGCTGCACATTGACCAGCTTTTGCATACGGGTTGCACCTGCCATATCGGCCGCTTCGGTCATTTCAGGCGGCACAGTGCGCAGCCCTTCAATGGTGTAGCGGATCAATGGCACCATGGCGAAGATCAGGATCGAGCCAACAACAGCCGTCGCCGTGATCCCGAACAACATGATCGCAGGGATCAGGTAGATGAAACTTGGGAACGTCTGTGCGGTGTCACAAGCCAGCAGCACGCGCTGCGACCATTTATCGGACCGCGCAGCGAGGACGCCAATTGGGATACCAAGCAGCATCGCAATCGAGACCGCCGCAAGTACCGAATAGAGCGTGATAATCGAGCGATCCCACCAGCCCGATAGTGCTACAAGGCCAAAGAAGATCACGGCGATCACGCCTTCGCGCTTGCCTCCAAGCCAGACTGCGAATGCAGCAACGACCATGATCATTGCGGGGGTCGGGATTGATAGCATGAAGTCGCGGAACGGATTGAGAATCCAGACATTGAGGAAATACCGGATGCCGTAGGTAATGCTTTGCACGATGTCGATTGCGAGGAAGCCCTTGATCAGGTTGTCCAATTCCTTGCCTTGACTAAAGTCTTGGCCACGTCCGATGGTGCCTGCAATTGGCAGCACGAATGACAGCAACGTAAAGCCAATGAAGACGGCGATTGCCAGTACAAGTGTCTTGTGGCGGTTGACCCATGACGTGCCTTTTTCAAAGTGTTCCGGCTGTTTGACGACCCACGCTTTTGACATACGATCAAGCGTCACGGCGAGCAACACAATGGTCACACCGATCTCGAACGAGCGACCCAGTTTAAAGCTACCCATCATTGCGAGCAGTTTCGCCCCAAGGCCGGGCATGCCGATGAACGCGGTCAAAACGACCATGGCCAGACACAGCATGATAACTTGGTTTACGCCGACCAAAATCTCGGTTCGTGCGGAGGGAATATAGACGTGGCGCAGCATCTGGAATTTCGAGCAGCCGGACATTTTACCAGCCTCGACCACCTCTGGTGATACTTTTTGCAGGCCGAGCGTTGTCATCAAGATCATTGGCGGGATCGCGTAGATCGTTGTCGCGACTGCGCCCGCTGTTGGGCCCACTTTGAAAAAGATGACCGCAGGCAAAAGGTAGGTGAAGAATGGCAAGGTTTGCAGGACCGACAGAACCGGTTTGATGGTTTTATCGACCCACGCATATTTCCAAGCTGCGATGCCAAGTGACAGGCCGATCACAAATGCGAGCGGTGCTGCGACGACGAGAACCGACATGGTTTCCATTGCGATTTTCCATTGGCCAATCAGCGCGGTCCAAATGAATGTCCCGCCGCCAAGCACTGCCAAACGCCAACCACCAAGATAATACCCGACGACCACAGCAACGCCTGCGATGGCTGTCCACGGGATTGGTCCTAGGTTTGGCCAGCGCCGTTTGCCGTAGAAAATGTTACCCGACGTATCAAGCACGTTTTCCAAACCAGCGGTCAGGAAGCGGGTGAATTTTAGCAATCCAAGATCGTCTTTGACGAAGTTGAAGAACACATCGAGCCAAATGGCAGCCGGAGGGATCATCGCGTCAGGAATGCGGTGCAGCCACGCGGGCAAAACGCCAGAGTATTGCAAGATGGTCAGAACGATAGCGATGCCAAGCAACCAAATGGCGGTCCGGTTTCGGGTCATTGGCGTGCGGGTCACTGAGGGAATAGCGACCATTATTCAGCTCCTAGCAGAATGTCCAAAGCTTCGCTGCGCGACATGGCGCCGATGGATGCACCGTCGCGGGTCACGGGGATGAAGTCGCGCTTATCATTCACCAACAAGCGCGCCAGTTTATGCACGGTCATGCCTGTATCAACAGGGTCGCCTGTGCCAGGTTGGTCAGCCTTGGCCAAGACACCTGCGTGAACGACGCGGGCTTTGTCGATGTCTTCGGTAAATTTGCGCACGTATTCGGTGGCTGGGTGCAGTACAATCTGGTCGGGCGTATCGCACTGTTCGACCGCACCATCCTTCATGATGGCGATGCGGTCTGCAAGGCGCAGTGCCTCGTCAAAATCATGGGTGATGAACACGATGGTTTTGTTCAGCAGCTGTTGGAGGCGCAGGAATTCATCCTGCATTTCGCGCCGGATTAGCGGGTCAAGCGCAGAGAACGGCTCGTCGAGGAACCAGATATCGGGTTCGATCGCCAATGAGCGGGCGATACCGACGCGCTGCTGCTGTCCACCGGACAATTCGCGCGGGAAATATTCCTCGCGGCCTTCAAGACCGACGAGTTTGATCACCTCAAGCGCACGGGCGCGGCGGGTGTGTTTATCTTGGCCGCGCATTTCCAGCGGGAAGGCGACGTTATCAAGTACAGAGCGGTGCGGCAGCAATCCGAACGATTGAAACACCATGCCCATTTTGGAGCGACGCAGATCAATCAGGTCTTTCTCGGGCAAGGACATGATGTCTTGACCATCAACCTCGATTGTACCGCCAGTAATTTCATGCAGACGTGAAAAGCAGCGGACCAGCGTGGATTTTCCGGACCCAGATAGACCCATTATCACCAGCATTTCGCCTTTAAACACATCAAGTGATACGTCTTTGACGCCCGCGATATATCCGTCTTCGCGCATGTCATCAAACGACATATCAGAGGACATTTTTGCGAGGTATTTTTCGGGATCGGCCCCAAAAAGTTTCCAAACATTTTTGCACGAAATGACGGGGCGTTCAGTCGACATGGGAATCCTTAGAAAATAAGTGTCCCCGCCCGACCAAGATGGTCGGACGGGGCAAAGTTAGGTCGTGTGAGAAGGCTTAGTTAACCCAAGCACCCCAAACGTCAGGGTTTGCTTCCAACCATGCTTCGGCTGCTTCTTCTGGCTCCATTTCGTCGATGTCGACGAGCTTGGCCATTTCAGCAATCTGTGGGTTGGTGAACGAGATAGCCTCGAGTGTAGCATAAGCGGCTGGCCACTTTGCTTCCATGCCATCCCATGCTGCTTTCTTTAGGTAACCCGTTGCTGGGTTGCCGCAGTCATAAAGCGCATCTGGGTTCACACCAACGGATGGGTCTGTATCACAGCCCTCTTCGTGCGGTGGAAATTCAACAAATTCGCCTGGCCATACGGCTTCCGCAAAGTTTGGTGTCCAGTTGAACACAACGACAGGCTTTTTGTCAGCTTCAGCAGCACCGATTTCAGCCCACAGGGCTGCGGCGGAGCCAGCGTTGATCACGACAAAATCCATGTCCAGAGCGGCAACACGTTCTTGACCGTGCTTAAGCCAGTCAACAGGACCATCAAGATAACGGCCTTTGCCACCAGTTTCAGGTGTCGCAAATACTGCGGCACAAGCGTTCAAAGCTTCCCAATCAGGCAGGCCTGGGCATGCATCTTTGGTCCACATTGGATACCACCAGTCTTCGCGTGTTACTGCGTTGTGGTCACCCACATCAATGATACCGCCTTTTTCCAAGGCTGCACGGAATGACGCGCCAAAAGCACCTTCCCATACTTCCAGTTCCATTGTGACGTCGCCGACGCGGACAGATTCGTAAACCGCTTGGCTGTCTGTTGTGACGTACTCAACATTGTTGCCGGCGCTTTCGAGGATCTGACCAACAACGTTGGACATTACAATCTGGCTGGACCAGTTGTGGATTGGAATGACGATTGGATCGCTGCTGTCTTGCGCAAGAACGGCCAGTGGGGCCAGTGCCAAAACACCTGCGGTGAACGCGGTTGTCATCTTTTTCATGTTATTCTCCCTATTGTCATACGCCTATCGTTTTGGCGCTTGGTGGCCCCTGCGATTGCAGCGGCCGGCAGGTCAAGTCCGCGATTCTTTGTGCGATCCCTGTTACCAACTCTAGACAGTTTGGCAGTATTTTCCTCTCAAGCAAGTTTTTTTCTTGGCAGTAAGGGTTCAATTTTCGATTTTTTGCCTGAAGAAGTGCCATTATTGATCGTCTGGTTCTAAAATTACGGCAGTATTATAAGAGCTTAGAGCCAGCCAGCAGCAATTTGCCTTTGATGGGCAACAATTGCATTGCGCATTAAAATCGCGACGGTCACGGGGCCAACGCCACCTGGTACGGGTGTAATCCAGCCAGCGACTTCTATTACGGCATCCGTATCGACATCCCCGACGATTTTAAAACCGCCGCTTGTTTCAATCTGATTGATCCCGATATCGATGACCACGGCGCCCGGTTTGATCATATCCGGCCCAATCAAATGCGCCTTACCCACGGCCACAACGACCACATCCGCACGGCGCGAATGCATCGCGACGGACCGTGTCATGTGGTGGCAAACGGTCACGGTCGCGCCTTCGGCCATCAGCATCATCGCGGCAGGTTTGCCGACGATTTCCGAATGTCCGATCATCACAACCTCGAGGCCCTGCATCGGGAGACCCGTCTGTTTGATAAGTTCGACGCTTGCTGCCGCCGTACAGGGTGCAAGCGCCACATCGGAATAGACGATATTGCCAATCGACGCGGGGTTCATGCCTTCGACGTCTTTGAGCGGGTGGATTGCAGATTGCAGCGACCGGACGTTAAAATCGGCGGGCACGGGGCGCTGTAGGATCACACCAAGAATACAGGGGTCGTCGTTCATCACCAATATGCGTGCTTTGCAGTCTTCTTGGGTAATGTCCGCAGGCCAAACTTGTTCGTCAAACGGGATACCCGCCTTTTCAGCGGCCCGTTTTTGATTGCGCACATACATGGCCGATTCGGGCTGATCACCGATCAAAATAGACACTAACGAAGGAATATTGGGGTGCGCGGCAGTATATTCGCGCACCTCTTCAATGATTTCGTTTTTGACGGTGACGCCGTTGATCAGTCGGTTATCTTGGATCATTCGGCGGCCACTTGGCCTTCAAACTTTTCGACCTTCACGGCCGAGAATTTGAATTCTGGGATTTTGCCAAACGGATCGACCGCAGGGTTGGTCAGGATGTTTGCCGCTGCTTCAACATAGGCAAATGGCAAGAACACCATGTCGGGTGCAACTGCACGGTCCATCCGCGCCATGATCACAATGGACCCACGCCGTGTGGTTAACCGCAGCAATCCGCCAGGTTCAACGCCCAGCTTGCGCAGCGTTGATGGGTGCAGTGAACAGTTTGCCTCAGGCTCCATGGCGTCGAGAACCTTGGACCGGCGGGTCATCGACCCTGTGTGCCAATGTTCCAACTGACGTCCTGTGGTCAGGATCATCGGATATTCTGCGTCAGGCGCCTCATCCGGTGCGATCACGTTTGCTGGCGTGAATTTCGCGCGTTTGTCGGCACGTGGGAACCCATCTGCAAACACAATCGGCTGACCGGGGTCAGTGGGTGACAGTGACGGGTATGTCACTGCGTTTTCGTCCATCAGACGATCCCATGTGATGTTGTTGAACGACTTCATCAGCTCGCCCATCTCGGTGAACACTTGGGATGGATGGGTGTATGTCCAGCCAAGGCCAAGGCGTTTGGCCAGTTCAACTTCGATCCACCAGTCTTCTTTTGCGTCACCTGGAGGTGCCACAGCAGGACGGCCCATTTGGACCTGACGGTTGGTGTTGGTGACGGTACCGGATTTTTCCGCAAACGCTGAGGCAGGCAAGATCACATCCGCGTAGTTTGCCGTTTCAGTGATGAAGATATCCTGCACCACGAGGTGCGACAGTTTCGCCAGCGCGTGGCGCGCATGTTCAACGTCGGGGTCGGACATCGCTGGGTTTTCACCAAGAATATACATGCCGTGAATATCGCCGTCATGTACTGCATCCATAATCTCGGTGACGGTCAGACCCTTTTGCGCCAGCAGCGGTTCGTTGACTGCATCAGCGGCGAGGTCACGCGCCCAGACTTTAGCGAAACGCGACCGGACGCCATCGTCGGTGACGGTCTGCATATCAGGCAAGAACATAGGGATTAGACCCGCATCGGATGCACCTTGGACGTTGTTTTGACCGCGAAGTGGGTGCAGGCCCGTGCCGGAGCGACCAACATTACCGGTCATCAACGCGAGGCTGATCAGGCAGCGCGAATTATCGGTGCCGTGGATGTGTTGTGACACGCCCATGCCCCAGAAAATCATGCCAGCCTTGGCACCTGCAAAGGTGCGCGCCACGTCGCGCAACACGTCAGGTTCAATGCCGCAGATCTTGGACATTTTTTCAGGTGTAAAGTTCGCGAGATGCGCTTTTTCAGCTTCCCAGTTTTCGGTGAACTGGGAAATGTAAGTTTCGTCGTACAGCTTTTCTTCGACAATCACGTGACAGATCGCGTTGAGCATGGACACGTCCGCGCCGGGGCGAAATTGCAGCATGTGGGACGCGAATTTACGCAGGCCAACGCCGCGCGGATCCATGACGATCAGCTTGCCGCCGCGTTTGGTGAACTGCTTAAAATACGTCGCCGCAACAGGGTGGTTTTCGACTGGGTTGGCCCCAATGACGATCGCCACATCTGCGTTTTCGATTTCATTGAAGGTTGCAGTCACTGCGCCGGAACCGACGTTTTCCATTAATGCCGCCACGGATGACGCATGGCAAAGCCGCGTGCAGTGATCGACGTTGTTATGGCCAAAGCCTTGGCGGATCATTTTCTGGAACAGATACGCTTCTTCGTTGGTACATTTAGCAGACCCAAAGCCCGCAATGGACGCGCCGCCCTTGTCAGATTTGAGGTCCAGCATGCCCTTTGCTGCGAAGTCGAGCGCCTCGTCCCATGATGCTTCGCGGAAAAATTCTTTAAAGTTGCCGGGGTCGACGTTCAGCCCTTTTGCAGGGGCGTCGTCGCGGCGTATCAATGGCTTGGTCAGGCGGTGATCGTGGTGGATATAGTCAAAACCAAAGCGGCCTTTGACGCAAAGGCGGCCTTCGTTGGCAGGGCCGTTGATGCCTTCGACGAATTTGACTTTACCGTCTTTGACTTTCAGTGAAATCTGGCAGCCGACGCCGCAGAACGGGCAGACGCTGTCGGTTTCGCTGTCAAAATCAGCGCTGTCGCCGACTTGGTCTTCGTCTGTAACTGTGGCGGGCATCAGCGCGCCTGTTGGGCAGGCTTGCACGCATTCGCCACAGGCCACGCAAGAGCTGTCGCCCATCGGGTCATCCATGTCGAAAACAGGGTAAGCATTGTGGCCGCGACCAGCCATGCCGATGACGTCATTGACCTGTACTTCACGGCAAGCGCGCACGCAAAGGCCGCACTGAATGCAGGCGTCAAGATTGACCGACATCGCAACATGCGACGAGTCCAACAATGGCACGAAATCAGGCTCTAACTTGGGGAAACGGCTTGTTGATACGTCTTGTGCGGCGGCCATATCCCACAGGTGGGACGACTTATCATGTGCGATATCTTGGGCGGGTTGGTCCGCGACAAGCATTTCCATGACCATCTTGCGGGCTTGGACTTCGCGGGGTTTGTCAGTTGTGACAACCATGCCAGCGGAAGGTTCGCGGATACAAGATGCGGCCAGCGTACGCTCGCCTTCAATCGCGACCATGCACGCGCGGCAGTTGCCATCAGACCGGTAGCCTGGTTCTGGTTTGTGGCACAGATGTGGGATGATTAAGCCGCGACCGTTAGCGACCTCCCAGATTGTCATGCCTGCTTCGGCTTCTACGGATTGCCCATCAAGGGTGAATGTAATTTTATCGGACATTAGATTTCATCCTTGAAGTGGGTCATCACCATTTTGATCGGGTTCGGGGCTGCTTGACCAAGACCGCAGATCGACGCATCAACCATTGCAGTTGTCAGTTCGGTCAGCAGGTTTTGGTCCCATGTATCAGCCTGCATCAGTTTGACCGCTTTTTCACAGCCGACACGGCAGGGCGTGCATTGCCCACAGCTTTCGTCTTCAAAGAACCGCAGCATGTTAAGGGCTGCGTCGCGGGCGCTGTCAGTTTGCGACAAAACGACCACAGCGGCGGACCCGATGAAGGTGCCATGTGGTTGCAGTGTGTCAAAATCGAGCGGGATGTCGTTCATGCTGGCTGGCAGCAGACCAGAAGACGGCCCACCGGGCTGATAGGCTTTGAAAACATGACCATCGGCCATGCCACCAGCCGCGTCGATCACATCCATGATTGTAGAACCAGCGGGCAACAAGAAGACGCCACCGTTTTTGACGCGGCCAGATACGGAATAACTGCGCAAACCTTTGCGGCCATTGAGTTCGACCGAATTGAGGACTTCCGGCCCTTCGCGGCAAACGCGTGCGACCCAAAGCAGGGTTTCGACATTATGCACCAGCGTTGGTTTGCCGAAGACACCGACTTGGGCGACAAATGGCGGACGGTGGCGTGGAATGCCGCGCTTGCCTTCGATGGATTCGATCATCGCGGATTCTTCGCCGCAGATGTAGGCGCCAGCACCGCGACGCAGATCAATGTAGCCTGCGGGGACGATGCCCGCGTCTTCGAGCTTCTTGATCTCGGCGGCCAAAATATGCAGCACAGCCGGATATTCGTCGCGCATATAGATGAACGCTTTTTCAGCCTCGACTGCCCAAGCGGCGATCAACATGCCCTCAAGGAACAGATGCGGGGTGCGTTCGAGATAGTAGCGGTCTTTGAATGTGCCGGGTTCGCCTTCGTCGCCATTTACGGCGATATAGCGGGTGCCAGCATTGCCGCGCACAAAGCCCCATTTGGTGCCAGACGGGAAGCCCGCACCACCGAGGCCGCGCAGGCCACTTTCTTTGATCTTGGCTTGCACGTCTTCCCAGTTGCCGTCGGCACGTAGGGACGCAAATTCAGCGTAACCACCGTTCGCGACATAAGTGTCGAAGGTTTCATAGTCAGGAATATGCGCGTGGGTGTGGCCGCCAGCGATGGCCGCCTGCACCTTTTCAACGGTCGCATTGTCGATATGGGCATGGCCCAATTCCAGCACAGGCGCGGTATCGCAACGACCCATGCAAGGGGCGCGAACGACGCGGACTTCGCTTGCATCAAGGCCGTCGGTCAGGGCTTTTTGCAAAGCCGCTGCACCAGCCAGCTCGCATGACAAGCTGTCACAAACGCGGATAGTCAGTGCAGGCGGAACGGCTTCGCCTTCTTTGACCACATCAAAGTGGGCGTAAAATGTGGCAACTTCATAGATTTCCGCCTGACCGATACGCATCTCTTCAGACAGTGCGCGCAGGTGAGCGGCAGATATGCAGCCAAATTTGTCTTGGATCAAATGCAGGATCTCGATCAACCGATCGCGGCTGCGCGGCTGGTCAACTAAAAGCGCCTGCACCTCGGCGTGGGCTGCATCGTCAAGCTGACGGCCTTTGGTAGTGTGGCGGCCCTTGCCTTTACCAGTTTTCCAAACACCCTTGCGGTCATCAAGTGCCATAATTCAGCGTCCCTTCGCATTTCATTATCGACTAGTTTTAACGGGCCGCACAAATCTCAACAGCGCAAATGCGACATTCACGAGGTGAGTTGCGTTCATTCGCCCGTATTTACAGGCCAAAAGTTTCGTATCGAGAACGGCGCCTTGCGCGCGGATGGCTTAAGTTACGGGCAGTTTTACTGTTGTCGCATAGCCAATCCAAACACAGCATATAGCCCGACCAGCAACGCAGCCGTCGCGCCCAAGAATACGCCAACCGCGCCAAACAGTCCCGTCGAACCGGCAATCGCAAACAACGGCGCCCCTGTCACAATCTGTGCACCAATCGTGGCGGCGAAAAGTCCCACAATGCCGAGCGCGCCCAAGCCAGACGCGTAGCCCACCAAACCGGACCTGCGCAGTCGGGTCATCGCGCGACGTGCCGCTTTCGTCTGTTTCGCCACATCAGCCTGCATCGCCATCAGCGCGGGCACCATCATCAGCACCAACACCATGCCAAACGCCAACCCGTACACCAGTGTGATCACTGTCGGTCTTAGGAACTGCGCTTGGCTTGACCCTTCGTATAGTAGCGGCGCAAGGCCGAGCACGGTCGTCAGTGTTGTCAGCATCACTGGACGCAAACGATCAGCAGTTCCATCGATAATTGCAGGGATCAGGCCCCGTTCCTGCGCGTATTCATCAATCGTTGTCACGAGAACGATGGAATCGTTGATGATGATCCCGACCATTCCAATCAGCCCCACGACCGTGAAGATGCTGAGTGGCACGCCCCATAGGTAATGCCCATAAATTGTCCCTACCAAACCGAACGGAATGATAGCCATAACAACCAAGGGCCGCGTCCAACTAGAGAAAACCCAGGCCAGCGTCAGGAATATCCCGATCAAGCAAAGGATCAAACCATCGCGCGCATCGCTTAGAAAATTGTTCGACTGTTCAGCTAGCCCTGACAGTGTGGTTTGCACACCGTGTGTGGCCTCGATGTTGGGCAGGATCACGGTTTCGATCTGTTCCATTACATCTGCAGCGCGGGCGGGATCGTCTTCGGACACCGATCCCGTCACCGAAATCAACTGCACGCCGTTTTCGCGCCGGATTGTGGAAAACCCAATACGTTGTTCAACTGACACGATATCGGCCAAAGGAACGTAGACTCCGGACGGCGACCGCATCTGGCTGCGCTCAAGGAAATCAGCGGTCAGTTCACCGCTTGGCAATTCCACCCGTATAGTCGCGGACCGCGGGCCTTCTGGATATGTCGCCGCCTCGATCCCGCCAAGGCGGTTGCGCAATGTTCGGCCCAATATGTCGATAGTAAAGCCCAAGGCCTGTCCTTGCGGCGTCAGCTGCAAGATCAGCTCCTCTTTGTCATAAGCAAGGTTATCTTCGACGGCAGACACTTCGGGAAATTGGCTGACCTGTTCTTTCAGGTCCTCTGCTGCGGCTTTAAGCGTTTCGGATGTGGCCCCTGTGATTTGTACATCAAGAGCGTCGCCACCAGGCCCGCTGCCCCACGACCGAAAGCTGACAGTTTCAACAAGCGGCTGTGACGACACCCGTTCCTGCAATTCACCCACAAACGCAAAACTGGAATATTCGCGCAAATCTGCGTCGATCAATTCAATGGAGATCGCGCCAAGCTGATACGATTCCTTTGTATCGGCACCTGCGATTCCGCGCCCTGCATTGCCGCCGATTTCGGCCATGACAAAATCAAGCGGATTCAGGCCATAACGCTCCTCGTATTCCATGCCTAAGGCTTCGGTTGCGCGCTGCATTTCGCGCATCATTTCAATGCTGTCTTCGCGGTTGGCCGTCGAAACCATGGCAAAGTTTCCAGTGATCGAGCCCTGTTCAGGAGAGTTAAAGAACCGCCATGTCACATCGCCGTTAATGAACAACGTGATTTGGCTGGCCAGCACAAGGAAGATACCTGCAACAACCGGATATCGCGCCCAAATTACGGCCGCAGTGAACGGGCGAAACAACGTATCGCGTACCCATTCAAAGCCACGGTTCACGAACCGGCTTGGCGCATCGTACCAATGGTCTTTTGCAGCGTGGGCCACCGCATGCGCCATGTGACGTGGAAGAATCAGAAAGCATTCAACCAGACTGGCAGCAAGAACTACGATAACCGTAAACGGGATATCCGCAATGAGGCTACCAAAACGCCCCCCAATTGCGACAAGCCCAAAGAACGCGATGATCGTCGTCAGCGTGGCGGAAAACACAGGGCTGAACATCCGTTTGGCCGCATTTTCGGCGGCAGTAACTGGGTCTTCCCCCAAAACGCGGAAGCGGTAGTCGGCATGTTCGCCCACTACAATGGCATCATCCACCACGATCCCAAGCGTGATGATCAGCGCAAAGAGCGAGATCATATTGATCGTCAGCCCCGCCAAATACATCAACGCAATTGCAGCCATCATCGCCACAGGTATGCCCGCCGCGACCCAAAGTGCGGTGCGCGCATTTAGGAACAAGAACAGCAGTCCCGTCACCAAAGCCAACCCTGTAAGCCCGTTTTTCAGCAAGATGTTCAAACGCCCCGTGATTGCCTCTGCGCGCGTGCGGATCAAATCAACGGCGACCCCTTCGGGCAGCGTCAGTTCTAATGCATCTGCCACCTCTTGCACACGGTTTTGCAGGTCGATCGCATCGCCCTTATCCGACCTATCCACACGGATCGAAATCGCCGAATTGCCACCGACAAAATAGGCGCGGTCACGGTCAACGCCGCCTTCAGAAATACGCGCAACATCGCCAATTGTCAGGACAGAATTGTCGTCGTTTGTCCGCAGGGAAATGCCTGCGACTTCTTGCGCGCTTCGCTTCGGCGATCCGGTACGCACACGCGATGTGCCGGCAACATCACCAGCGGGGTCAGCGTCAGCCTCGGCGGCAATCGCATCCGCGATCTGGGCAAGCGTGACATCGTATTTGATCAACGACAGCGACGGCACCTCGACCAAGGTTTCACCCGCTGCGATGCCGCGCACAGTCGTTTGCGTGACACCCGCTGCAAACAATTGAATGATCATCTCGTCTGCAAAGCGGGCCAATTGATCCACGCCTACAGGGCCAGTGATCACCACATCTGTCACGCGGTCAAACCATCGACCGCGTCTGACAACGGGATCCTCGGCATCAGAAGGCAGATTGCGCACGCCGTCGATGGCTTGCTGTACGTCATCTGTTGCGCGGGCCATGTCCCAATTGGGCTCAAATTCTAACCGGATACTGGCTCGGCCTTCGGTTGAGGTTGCCGTGCTTTCCAACACGCCACCAATCGCCAGTAATGTGGGTTCAATCACTTGCACAATTGCGCGGTCCACATCCTGGGCGCCTGCCCCATCCCAAGCGACGGACACGCTCACGTTATCGATAATAATATCGGGGAAGAATTGCGCGCGCATTCGCGGGAACGATGCAATGCCCGCTGCGATCAACACGACCAGCAACAGGTTCGCCGCCGTTTTGTGACGAACAAAATATGATAAGATGCCCGAGGCTCCAGCTATTTCACGCATGATCTATCCCCTGTTTAACCTTCCAGCCGCGCAAGCAAGGCTGCGGGTATTTCGTCTTCTTTCAACTGATCCAAGATACGCTGCTTGGCGGCTGCGGGGATGCGGGAGTTGCCCTCTATGCGCGCAATCAGTTCGGCCCGTTTTCCAGCTGTTAAGGCGACCATTTCGGGTGCCTCTTGCACAATCTCGCCATCAGCCGACCGGCGCAGCGGTTTGACCTTAATCCCTGCCCCAAGGATCGGGGATCGTTGCGCCACGACCTCTGACCCATTTAGATCGCGCGCGCGAACAATCACGTTGTCACCTTGGCGGCGCAGGACCTGCACTTTAACTTCTTCCAGCCGATCACTTTCACCGATGACCAGTACGGTATTGTCTGCAGCGACAGCGGTGGAAGGCAAAAGCGCCACACGGTCCAGCGGCGGTTCAATCACCGTCAGTGTCGCAAAATCACCCGGCCGGAACCCGCGTGGCGCATCCAAAGTTGCAAAAATTAAGCGACCCGATTGACCGTCGGCAACTGTTGCGCTTTCGCGGCTGATCGTTGCCTTGGCGGCCAAGTCGACGCCTTGCACGTCCAACGCAACCTGCACATCTGCGAGAATTAAGCGCCCATCGGTATCCAGCAAGCGGGCATATTGGGCAGTGGACACACGAAACGCGACCTCTAGTTCGGTCGGGTCAATCAGATGGGCCAGCAATTCGTTGGCCGAAACGCGCCCCCCCTCGACCAAGGTTACATCGGCCAAAGTCCCGTCAAATCCCGCGATCACGGTGACATCGGCTAGGGAGCGTTCGGCCTCTGCCAAATTGATCTGCATGCGGGTTTGCCCAGTGGTTGCTTGATCGATACGCGCCTGTGCATTCGCTATGGATTGGCGGCGCGATAGTATGGCTTGATTGGCGGCAGACACCGCCAGCTTGGCAGCCTCAACGCTGGCGGTCGTGCCAACACCGCGCGTTTGCAGATCGACCTGACGGGCAAGGGCGGCATCGCGCAAACGGGCCTGTTCGGCGGCGGCGTCCAGTTCATCGTTAGCCAACACTAATGCCCGCTGCGCATCGCGTAATTCGGCCTGTGCGTCTTGGACATCAGCGCCGACACGGTCCAACGCGGATTGCGCATCTGTTGGGTCCACACGCAGCAACACCTCGCCTGCTTGCACCGCCCCGCCATCACGGAAATTTAGGGAGACCTCAATCACGCGCCCGCCAGCGGAGGGGCGAATGTCGAGCGTGCGGGTCGCGCGGACTTCGCCAAATACACGCAATTCAGGTGTGATTTGACCGATTTGAACCGTCACCGCATTCACGATTTGAACGGTTTCGCGTTGCGGCCTACTGCGCGGTTCCTCGTTCATCTGGGCTTGCACCGCGTCATAGACCATCGCGCCAGCCACGCCAAATAGCGCAAGAGTCGCCGCCAATAAAAACAGCCCAACCAAGCTCCGCCGCAAAAACCGCATGTATTACTCCTAATGTCCGCGACTAAACATTAAACATAGGGCGAGTTTCCCTGTTGCCCATAGCTTAACGTTTGAACAGCCGGTTTACGTCGAAAAGTTAGGATCGCACGTTGGTATTATCCGAATCATAGGGGCCGTCAGGAATGATCCGCGCAGGCACCAGCGTTCCCAGCACGTCAATTTGCAACGGCCCATCAAGGTCTACATCGACAAACGCATAGGCCAAGTTCAATCCGACACGGTGCCCCCAGTCACCCGATGTGACCGTCCCCACAACGCGGCCGTCTTGCATCACTGATGCACCGCCACGTGCGGGCGCGTTTACACTATCTAACACCAGCGATACCCGTTGTTTTCTTGGGCCTATCGCAATTCGTTTTGCCAATGCGGCTTTGCCAACGAAATCGCTCTTGTCCATATGCACGAAGCGCCCAATGCCCGTTTCCAAGGGGTCGAATTCAGTAAGCAGGTCCGCCTTCCAATGCAAATACCCCTTTTCCATACGCATGGATTCGATGGCAGATGCCCCAAACAGGTGGTCCACGCCCGCCTCGCGCAGCGCAAGATAGGCCGCATAAATCGATGCGTTGGGCACATGGATTTCATATGCCAATTCACCCGAAAAACTGACTGACATCACGGTCGCAGGAGCGAAACCGATGAAGCATTCGCACACAGATAACCAAGGGAACGCGGATTTTGACCAATCGGCGCGAGATACTTTGGACAGCACTTCGCGTGCCTTTGGGCCCGCCAAAACAAGGATGGTCTGGTCGTTGGTCAGCGATGTTATCTGAACGTCGTCATCGCCAATATGGGCCTGCAGCCAGTCCATGTCGTGCAATTCAGCCGCTGCCGCCGACCCGTACCAAATCCGGTCTGGCCCTCGGTCAGATGCAGGAATATTCGCAATCGTCGCCTCTGCCTTGATCATCCCGTGATCGTTCAACAGATAGGCCAACCCAACACGCCCAGCGCGGCGCTGTAGGCGACCGCAGATCACCCGATCAAGGAAGTTTTGCGCGTCTGCTCCGGTGATTTCAAACCGGTTGAAGCCATTCACCTCGGCCAGTGCCACATCAGCTTGCACGGCAGCAACATCGGCGGCAACGCAGTCAAAGCTTTCGTCGAAACCAAAGCCATGGGTGACATGGAAATCGGCGGTCGGTTTGATATACTCCATTCGCTCCCAACCATTCACAACGGTGAAATGCGCGCCCTCGGCAGCCAAAATCGGCGTGAGCGGCGTTGTCTTGGCGTTGCGCCCAACGGGGCGATGTTCGTTGGGGAAATGGAACCGGAATTCGTTTTGGTAGTCTTCAATTGCCTTGAGCGCCGTCAGTTCCACATTAGTGTGCTGCCCGAACCGACGCGGATCGATGCACCATGTGTCATAACATGCTTCGCCGTGCACGATCTGTTGGGCAAGCAGCCAGCCATGTCCGCCGCCTTCGCCCAGACCCGCACGCAGACCGATGATGCAATATGCGTTCCGCTTACCGGGGATTGGACCGACCAAAGGTGCGCCGTCGATGGTATAGGTGATTGGCCCATTCACGACGTTCTTGATCCCGACCTCTTGGAGCGCGGGCATGCGGGCAAATGCGCCTTCAAGCACGTCTGTGATCCGGTCCAGATCATCGGGGCAAAGCGCATTGGTGAAATGCGGATCGATACCGTCCATCCCCCATGTTTTGCAGTCCTGTTCATAGAACCCGATTAACAGCCCGTTCTTTTCCTGACGGCAATAATAATCACTGATTGGGCAACGTATCAGAGGCATTCGATGGCCAGCATCAACGATACCTTTGATGTCTTCGGTCACAAAATACTGGTGTTCCATTGATGCAACCGGATGGTGCACATCCATCATCGCGCCGACCTCGTTGACGCGGTAACCGCAGGCATTGATCACGACCTCGCAGTCGATGTCGCCCTTGTCGGTGTGCACGGTCCACGTGTCATCTTTGTGTTGGGTCAGGCCAGTGACAGGCGTGTTGCGGTATACTTCGGCCCCTGCCTTGCGGGCACGACGCGCAAGTGCCTGACACAAGGATGCCGGATCGATATCGCCGTCGTTGCCATCCCACAGTCCACCCAGCAGATTGTTGGTGGAAATCAGCGGGTGCCGACGCGCGCATTCGGCCGCATCAAGAATTTCAAATTCAACACCCATGCCGCGGGCCATTGATGCAAAATGCCGATAGCCATCCATTTGCGCCGCGTTATTGGTAAGCCGAATGCCGCCGTCGCCGTGGTTATATTGCACCGGATAATCGGGATCATCGCGCAGCTCTTTATACAGGTTGATCGAATGCGTTTTTAGGCCAACCATCGTCTGGTTCATGCCAAAGTTGGTGACCTGCGCAGCCGAATGCCATGTGGTGCCTGATGTCAGCTCGTCGCGTTCAATGAGCACAACATCGGTCCAGCCTTCTTGGGTCAGATGGTACAATGTCGAGCATCCGGCGATGCCGCCGCCGATCACAACGGCACGTGTTTGGGTTTTCATGGCGCGGCCTCCTGTTTGGATCACTGCACCAGATCATGCGCGTTGAAGCAATTGGGCAAAGTTCGACAAAATGATTGTTTTAGGATTCCTGAATGATCTGCATTTCGTCGCCAAGAAATCCGAGGCGGGCAGCGGCGTCGGGTATAATCCTGTCCGCGATGCAAGTTCGCAGGTCACCAGCAATGATGCGGGGTAGATCACCCAGCGCACCTGCACGGGAATGGAGTTCTAGCCTGCGCGAAAACCTTGGGATATGTAATGGCTTTGCGTCGACGAGATCACGCGCCAGCGGCGTGCCAAGATAGGCGAGTGCCGTGGTAATCGCCCAACCGCCCAGTTCCGCAGTCATGGCAAACAGTGCTTGATTGGTTGAAAACGCAAATCCGCGCGCAGGCACTGGGCCAGTGCGCCGCAGCTGCGCCTCAATCTGGCGACCAATGGCCAGTTCTAGTTCATATCGGATCATTGGGCTGTCCGTCATGTCGGCACCCTTTGCCGTCACAAGGATAAACGGATCACGCAAGATTGGATGGCGTTCGACCCAATCGACCTTGGCGACCGTATCAACGGCGAGCGTCATATCGACCGCGCGGGAGCTAAGCGCGTCGTGGTTTTCGTGGCTGGCCCCTCCAGTCAATGACAAGGCCGCTTTTGGGAACCTGTCTGCCAATTTCAGCAACCAAGGAGCGGTCACTGTCGCGTCTAGTTCCTCGATTGACGCAAAGCGAAGATTCAACGGCGGCGACTGATCGGCCAGCACCAATGTTGCTTTGGCGGCCCCAATATTGTCCAATAACGCCTTTGCAGGGTCTAAAAATAGCGCGCCGGCGCGGGTCAGGCGAAACTGCCGCGCGGACCGTTCAATGAGGCGTGCGCCCAAGGCTGCCTCTAAGCTAGTAAGCTGTTGCGACACAGACGACGGGCTAGTGCCCAACCGATGTGCCGCCCGCGTAACGGATTGCGCCTCGACCGCGGCAACAAAGTTTTGCACGGCGCGGAACGTAAAAGGTGGGTGATCATTATCCATAATAGAATCGATAATTCAGTTTTGCCGAACATTCATGTGTTTTCTTGCCAGACGGCACCGCGCCCTAGACGGTACCCGCATGACAGATACACCCAAAAGATCAGGAGGCCGCCGCGCCCGTGTCGCACAGCGCGCTGCCCCTCCGACAATCAACCCCGCCCCAGCTGGTCAGATTGGCGGGCAATACCGACCGTTGTCTGAGCCGGATATGCAATATATCTATGCCACCGCACTGCGGCTTTTGGCCGAACTTGGAATGGGCGAA